>DAOOJC010000334.1:0-2712 GCA_035384905.1 Acetivibrio sp.
GACATTTGATACAGAACATAATCAGATTTTAATATTAATTTAGGGGAAATAATGAAAAAAAGGGGCTTTAATGCCCCTTTAGTTTTTGTTTATGAAGACTTGATGCCCTCTTTTTTTGTCTAAGATGAAATTCCGCTGTTTTCTGCCTTTTTATAAGTCGGAACAATGAGCTTGATATATTCGGAAATTCCTTCCGAATTAGTTGCCATAACTTCTTTGAGGTAATCCAATTCTCGAATTAGCATTGCCATGTCTATATGAATCGGCTTTGCCACAAATATCTTATTATTTTTCGTGGCCTGCAGCCCTTCTTCATTCAGCAATAACTCTTCATATAGCTTTTCCCCAGGTCTCAACCCGGTATATTTTATTTTTATGTCCACATCCGGTTCAAATCCAGAAAGCTTAATCAGATTTCTGGCAAGATCGGAAATCTTCACCGGTTCACCCATGTCAAGCACAAATATTTCTCCGCCCTTGGCCATTGCACCAGCCTCTATCACCAATTGAACAGCCTCAGGAATTGTCATAAAGAACCGTGTTACCTCAGGATGTGTTACCGTAACCGGTCCGCCCTGTGCAATCTGCTTTTTAAACAGTGGAATCACACTGCCGTTGCTTCCAAGGACATTACCGAACCGGACTGCCACATACTCGGTTTTGCTGACCCTGTTTAAAGACTGTATTATCATTTCAGCAATTCTCTTTGTAGCACCCATTATATTGGTGGGATTTACAGCCTTATCGGTAGAGATAAGTACAAACCTTTTTGTCCCGAATTCATCAGCACATTTTGCAACGTTCAACGTTCCAAATACATTATTCTTAATAGCCTCTGTAGGATTAGCCTCCATGAGCGGAACATGCTTGTGAGCCGCTGCATGGAAAACAACATCGGGCTTATACTGTCTGAATATATTTTCCAGTCTTTGCTTTTCTCTTATATTGGCAATTATGGTCTCCAGCTTCAACTCAGGATGCTTGTACAATAATTCGTTCTGTATTTCGTAAGCGTTGTTTTCGTAATTATCCAATATAATCAGGCATTTAGGAGAAAAACCTGCTATCTGCCTGCACAGCTCCGATCCAATTGATCCTCCGCCTCCGGTTACCATAACAACCTGATTCTTCAGATAGGACGAAACCTCTTCTATGTCCAGATTCACCGGTTCCCTTCCTAAAAGGTCTTCAATGTCAACATCCCTGACTTTCTGCATAACAACAGACTCGTCAATAAGCTGTGACACCGACGGAAGTATTTTTACCTTGCAGCTGGTTTTTGAACAACCGCTGTATATATCATTTATTTTTTTACGGGTAGCAGAAGGCATCGCAATTATTACCTCGTCTATCTGCCTTTTCTCTACCACATTGAGAACCTCTTTCGTACTTCCAACGATAGGAACGCCGCTCAGCTTCTTTCCTATCTTCATTTCGTCATCATCAAGTATTGCGACAGGAGTACTTTTGAGCTCCGGATGCGAGCGCAGCTCTTTTACAACTATTGAACCTGCATCTCCGCCGCCAATAATGAGGACCCGTTTATAATTCCTGAATGTAAAAACTTCGCCTTTAGAAATCCTCCTAATCAGCCTGTATGCAAATCTTACTCCGGCAATCAAGAAAATATCCGTCAACAAGCATATCAGGAATACTCCCCTTGGCACAGGCATCCGTACCATATAAACATAAGTTATCATTAAGAGATTTCCCAATACGGATGACAGCATTATCATAGCCGTCTCGTATATTCCGACATACTTCCATATGCTGTTATAAAGTTTAAAGGCCATAAATACACAAATCTTGATAATTGTAGATACAATAGCAAACTTTATTATATTCTCTGAAACTTGTTCTGGGATTTTTTCGAAATTAAAATCGAATCTTAAAAAGTATGCTAGAGCCAGTGATACATTAATTAATATTACATCGATAACGATTAAGCCGTATGAGATGATTTTGCGTTTCATAATACCTCCCCGAATTACCCCATTCTAAGAATTTTTTTTATTTATGTTAGATCCTCTACGACTATAATACCATAATCAGTTAAATATTTAAAGAGTAATTTTTCTACATAATTTTGTTTAATATTACACATTTTTTAGTATTAATATATTACAAATTTGGCGTAGAATATACCGATTGAAGTAAACATATTGTTTGAAATCAGGGAACTTGTGAAACCGTAAGGCTTTTAATAACCAAGTCCTTGTCTATGCGAAGCCTCACCGAATATTCTTCATTGTTTATTTCTTCCGATGTCATTTCTATTTCTGCCGAAAATACACCGGCACCGATCTTTTCAAGTTTCTGATACTTTTTATGGTAATTAATTACCTGGTACGACACCTCTTTAACATCATTATCCAAAACCAATTCCAGTTTATACTTTTTCCCTTCCTCAAGGGCAATGGGCCGGGTCTGCATTGCTCCGGCACCGGATTTATCGATTTTCTTCGCAACGATAAGCCCATTTTCGACCCCGACCTCCGCATTATTCGGAGTTAGATTCTTCCACTGGTCGGGAATACCATCGGAGTTTATGTCAATTTCATTGACACTAAGAAACTTCTGGCTATTTATTTGATTAAAGGCTTCAACTCCAATATTGCTATTCAAATTAGCCATTTTTTCAATAGTTTCCAAGGTTGCAGCACCGAACACAAAAGGATTCATATTTCTTTCATTTATAATAGTAGCCTCCTT
>DAOOJC010000335.1:0-2705 GCA_035384905.1 Acetivibrio sp.
TTCCTTCTGTATCTGCATTATATCACTTCTTCTTGAATCCTTAACACTTTTTTTGATTTGCGGCTTTAAATCATACGCAGGTGTCCCCTCTTCCCTCGAATAGGTAAACACACCAAGCCTTTCAAACTCAAATTCCCGTACAAAATCATAAAGAATTTTAAAGTCCTTTTCATCCTCTCCGGGAAAGCCCACTATTAAAGAGGTTCTTAATACAAGGCGGGGTATTGAAGACCTGAGCTTTACCAATGTATTCCTGATGGCTTCACTGTTTCCTCTTCTACCCATCATCTTAAGTATCTTATCGCTTGCATGTTGAATGGGGATGTCCAAATATTTTACAACCTTGCGGTTATCCGCAATTTCTGTTATCAATGCATCGTCAATTTCCTCAGGATAGCAGTAAAGAAGCCTAATCCACTCAATCCCTTGAATACCGCTGATTGCTCTTATTAAATCCACCAGTTTTTTTTCGCCATAGAGATCCCTGCCATACACCGTTACATCCTGGGCCACCAGAATAACTTCCTTTATCCCGTTTTTAGCCAGGGACTGTGCCTCACCAACAATATCTTCCATGCTTCTGCTTCTATAGGGACCGCGTATGGAAGGAATAACACAGTAAGTACAGCAATTATTGCATCCTTCGGCTATTTTTAAGTATGCATATCCTTTATTTGTAGAAATCAGGCGGTCATTTGATAGATACTCGATACCGCAGCTATTATCACAGTACATAGCCTTGGAAGAAATACTCTCAACGCCATTATTGTAAGCCTTGTCAATAATCCTGGCTATCTCGCCGTAACCTGAAACTCCAACAACAAAATCAACCTCAGGTATCTCCTTTTTTATCTCATCCTTGTACATTTGAGCAAGGCATCCCATAACCACTAATAGCTCACAATTGCCTTTTTTATAATTGGCCATTTCGAGAATGGTATTTATTGATTCTTCCTTTGCAGATTCAATAAAACCACATGTATTTACTATAATGACATTGGCTTCTTCTTTATCGGCTGTAATTTCAAAATCCTTTTTCTTTAGTAATCCCAGTATTATTTCACTATCAACAAGATTTTTGGGGCATCCCAGTGAAACAACACCTATTTTCTTATTCAAAATATACACCTCATCAAAGCTTATTATATTCAATTACATTATTCATTGTTAAAAAGAAAATGTCAATTGTTTTTTATTAGTTCTTCTGGTATTAATTTTTCTGCTTTTGTTATAAGGTCTTCAATGTCGTCCTTAAGTTTTCTTATTTCGCTGTCGAGATTTTCCGGTTCTACCCCCATTTCCTTAAGCTCTGAAAGAATATCCTCCTTTTGCCTGCTAAGCTGCTCCAGCTTTGCCTCAGCCCGTATTCTAAGGTTATTTGCCTTGTCCAGGCTCTCTTTTATCTGATTGAGCCTCTTGTCATAGTCAGACATCAATGCACCTCCTCATAATGCCTTATAATATTCTCAAGCTTTTCCTCTTTTATGTCACTTCCGCATAACGGACAGACATTCTTCTCCCTTAACTCTTGGGTATAGTTCTTGAGTAATTGGCTGATTTCCGTCTTTTTTTCCTCAAGAAACCTCATTCCCTCCCTTATACTGTCGGTCTTTTCTTTATAGTCTTTATTAAGAGTCTCCAGCCTCTTTAAATTCTCAAGCTTCTGCTCGGCCAAGAGTATAAGGTTTTGCGAGTATTTCACGTTTTCGAAGGAAGATATATGGGCCTTAAGCCTCTTAATCTCCCTTTCAATAGACAATAACCTCTCTGCAGCCGGAGCGATCTTTGACTCGATTAACACACTGTCACTGACTCTTTTTATTAACATATCGAGGTTTTTAATATCCTTTGTTCCTTCCAGTATACCCTTTGCCCTGCCCAGTTCACTGTTAACCTTCGTAAGCTCTGCCTGAATCTTTTTTAGCCTGTCAAATTTCAAGGATCGCTCAAATATCTCCTCTAAAATCTCTCTTCCTTCACTCACCCCGGCAGTCTGCTTCATCACTTTTTCCATTTCATTAATTCTTCCGGTTACATCAAAGTATTTTTTCTTAATGCCCTCGAGAGATTCAATTTTATGAAGGGACAGCTCGGCACTTTTTATATATACATCACATTCATTCAGCTTATCCAGCCCTGCCAATATCCTCTCTGTTTTAGAGTATTCACTTTCAATGACTCCCAAATGCTGTTTTTTATCCAATAGAGTATTAGCCCTCTCCATAGAAGCTTCCATCCGGACAATGAACTCCTGTGCCTTATCAAGTTTTTTGCCGAGTTCAATTATCTCACTATAACCTTTAAGCCTTTCATCAACATCGCCTATATCACTGCTGACCCGGTCACGGGTCTGGTTTTCCCTTCGTATATCGGTAACACAATCCCTTATTGACCTGTCAATAATATGTATTCCCGTCAGCCGTCCTATTGCTTTTGCCCGTGTAGAACCGGATTCCGACAACATGAAAGGACCCTCAAGCTGTTCTCCAATATTGATGCAGGAACTGACATCCGTATCCAAAACCACCTTTGGTATTCCATGGGCTTTAATAATTTCCAAAGGCACTTCATTTCCAAAACCTTCGAATATACTCGCATTTCCCTCCGGGTCTTGAAGGACATACCGGTTTTTGCCCGGAGTTCTTTCCCTGGTAATGGTATAACCATTGCTCAGTTCAAGCTCCACCCTAACAGATTTTGTACCC
>DAOOJC010000336.1:0-2697 GCA_035384905.1 Acetivibrio sp.
CGTAGATAGAAAATACTTATAATCGGCACTGGAGACCTTTTCTCCCGCAATGGTGACTACATAGCTCGTAATACTGGAATACCATATATAGCCTCCCAAAGCCAGCACAACCACTGCTATCGCAGCTACTAACATAATAGTTTTCATCTTGCCGTCATTTTTATTTTTTTTGTTTTTACCCAATAAAGATCCCTCACATTCACTAAGTAATATGGACTATTTTCTAAAATCCCCTTATTTCCGGGATCTTATAAATAGTTCTAAAAAAGTACATAAATTGTTTTCATTTTTGGGGTTATATAATCTACAAAATAACCCCAACTATATACATTATAATAAATTGTACACTTTACTGCAATTTATTAATGTCCTGTAACAAAATTTTAATATTGTCCAGTAATTCGCTTCTTTTTATATCGGTAATTTTGTATGTGATGTAAGGATTGTGGCTTGCTGTAAAAAGAAGCTTTCTTTTGTATTTATCCATAAGCCTCCCCAATGCCTCAAAGTTAATATTACTGTTTTGGGCATACTGGAACATTACAGTACCGTTCTTCTCCTGCACCGACAAAAATCCGCATGTCCTTGCCAAAGACTTAATTAATGCGATCTCCAGTAAATTCCTTACAGATTGCGGTATTTCGCCATAGCGGTCCATAAGCTCATCCTCTACATCCAAAACGTCCTGCTCATTATTAATCGATGCAATTTTTTTGTATATTTCTATCTTCTGATTTTCATCCTCTATATACTCGTCATCTATGTAAGCACTTATGTTAATATCTATAGATATCTCAAGATCGGCGTCAGCAACAGGAACTCCTTGAAGTTCGTTTACCGCCTCGGCAAGAAGCCTGCAGTACATGTCATAACCCACGGAATCTATGTGTCCGTGCTGCTGGGGGCCTAATATATTTCCCGCTCCCCTTATCTGCAAGTCCCGCATTGCGATTTTAAAACCGGATCCGAACTCCGTAAACTCCTTTATTGCCTGAAGCCTTTTCTGTGCAATCTCCGATAGTACCTTGTCCTTTTTATAGGTTATGTATGCGTAGGCAAGCCTATTGGAACGCCCAACTCTGCCCCTTAACTGGTAAAGCTGTGCAAGTCCCATGGTATCTGCATTTTCAACTACAATAGTGTTTACATTCGGCATATCAAGACCGGATTCAATTATTGTAGTACAAACAAGAACATCATATTCCCCATTGATAAACCGTAACATCACATCCTCAAGCTCCGTTTCATTCATCTGTCCATGGGCTATACCGATTCTAGCATCGGGAACCAGTTTTTGTACCGTCACGGCCTTTATATCCATGGACCTGACCCTGTTGTAAAGGTAAAAGACCTGTCCTCCCCTGCTTATTTCCCTGTTTATTGCGTCTTTTATAACTTCCGGATTATATTCCATAACATATGTCTGAACAGGGTATCTTTCCTCCGGAGGGTCCTCAATGGTGCTTATATCCCTGATGCCTGTAAGCGACATGTGAAGTGTTCTTGGAATCGGTGTTGCAGTTAGGGTAAGAACATCCACATTCGCCTTCATTTTCTTTATTCTTTCCTTATGTTGTACGCCAAACCTCTGCTCTTCATCTATTACCAAAAGGCCCAGATCCTTAAAACCAACATCCTTCTGAAGCAAGCGGTGGGTTCCCACAAGAACATCCACCACACCGGTCTTAACATCCTTTAATATTTTCTTTTGTTCTGCCTTTGTTCTAAACCTGCTGATCATCTCAACAGTATCAGGAAAATCCTTCATTCTTTCCTTGAAGTTGTTGTAATGCTGCTGGGCTAAAACTGTGGTGGGAACCAGATACGCCACCTGTTTTCCATCCATTATTGCCTTGAATATCGCTCTTATGGCCACCTCGGTTTTTCCGAAGCCAACATCGCCACACAAAAGCCTGTCCATTGGTTTTGAGGATTCCATATCTGCTTTTATCTCCTCAATACACCTAAGCTGGTCATCGGTTTCCTGATATGGGAAAAGCTCCTCAAACTGCTTCTGCCACACAGTATCCTTACCAAAGGAATACCCCTTTAAAGCTTCTCTTTCGGCATAGAGTTTTATAAGCTCCCCGGCAAGCTCCATTAACGCTTTCTTGGTTCTTGTTCTTGTTTTTATCCAATCGCTTCCCCCAAGCTTGCTGAGCCTTGGCGTTTTTCCCTCAGAGCCTATATATTTTTGTATCAAATCCAGCTGGTTTGTAGGAACATATAAAAAATCCCCCTCCTGGTATTGAATCTTCAGATAATCCTTCTTAACGTTCTCCACTACCAGCTGTTCAATGCCTGTATATTTTCCGATTCCATGCAACCGGTGTACGACATAATCGCCCACATTCAAGTCCGTAAAAACACTTATCTTCTGCCCTTTGTTTTTATTGGACTTTAATCTCCTTGCTTTTCTGTCCTGCCCGAAAAGCTCTTTACCGCTCACCACCACAAACCCGATATCCGAATATTCAAAACTCGTGTGCAAGGTACCGTGGGTTACTACTATCTCTCCCGGTTCCACATCACGGCTTAATTCCTCTAAAAAAACAGCCTCTATATTCCTGCTTGCCAAAGCTTCCGTCAGCATTTCCCCACGGCCTTTTGTACCGGAAAGTATAACAACCCTTGAGCGTTTTTCCTTCCAATGCTTTATATCCTCCATCAAAAAGTCCAGATGTCCCTGGTATGAGT
>DAOOJC010000337.1:0-2693 GCA_035384905.1 Acetivibrio sp.
ACCTTCAAGGTAATAAAAGCACCCGATTCCTTTCCGCTTACAAAATTTAAGAAATCCTCCAAAGAAACATCGGAATGCTGGCTTGCAAAACTATTGACAAATTTAAAGCTCAAGACAATAAACTCGCAGCCTGTTTCGGACTTTACTATGAATTTGTGGGGCTGGTTGGGCTTGATTATTATAATGTCGTTAGGCCCAATCTGTGCAGGATATCCCGCAATTTCAAACACCGCCTTACCTCTTTTGATATAAACCATTTCAAAACTCTCATGGCGGTTTGGCTCCATATGCCAGCTGGGGCCATGGAACTGCTCGATGGTTTTTACTATAACCGGAATAAATTCAGATGAATTGAGCAAACTCTCCCATGCCCTAGGCAAAATATTTTTGTCCATTTTCTCACCCCAAAACTCTTATATAAGCATTGAACCGTCCCTGCTTATTTCTTTTTGTTACTGCCCAACAGCCTTTGGAATTTCAGCAAGTTGAAAACACCTGTATTACCGCCGGATTCAGCAGCATCCCTGAATATACCCTGGTTTACATTCCTTGCATCCTCTACTGAATAAAAAGTTTTAGAATTGCATGTCTCTATTATTCTAACTGCCTCCTGCAGCTCTTTACGCTTAATAATGCTATAAATTATTTTAACCTTGCCGTTTTTTCCTTCCGCATCGACTGCAGTAACCCCAAAACCTGCATCTGCCAAACGTTCTTTCAGTTGGTGCTCATCTTTGGTCATGATGACCCTCACAACAAGCGTACCGATCGCAAGTTTTTCTTCTATAATTATTCCCACATAATTACCTGTTGCAAAACCGGCGGCATAAGCAAAATAACAAAAAAAATTGTTAAGATTCTGCATTATCTGACTTATTGCCATAACCCATACCATCACTTCGAAAAATCCCAGAATGGGTGCCAGATTCTTCTTTCCCCTTGATACAAATATAATCCTGATTGTACCAATGGTAACATCAATAATTCTAGATAAAAATATGAGTATGGGCAATACAACCCAGCCAAATATTTCCGACCCCAGCAAATCCATTATATTAATTGGAATCATTCCTCTCATAATAATGTGTATATATTGTTGTATAATTGATAATTATATATAATTTTATATTAAATTTGATATTAACGTCAACCTTCTATTCCTTCCAGATTAAATTCTGGAATATATTTCTCCGTCACCAGCTTGTAAAAAAATTAATAATCAAACACTTTACTAAATTGTCAAATAAAAATATAATAAGAATAAATGAATATATAGTCAACTTAAAAATAGACAAATATCCAGCACAATACATACATAATACCCGGAATTTCGACATACATATTTTGTCCTGTTACTTCTGTCCATCCGTTTATTCTTATCTTCTTACACATGTACTATATAAACATGCACTAAGCAAAGTTTAATGCATATGAATAAAATATCAAATATATGAATTGGAGGGAAGTGTCTTGAGAATAACAGGTTTAACATACATACAGAGAAAAAACCATGTATTTAGAAATGTCATTTTAGTTTTGATTGTGCTGGTTTTAATTTCTGTCTTGCTGGTCGCAGTAATTTCAACTTATGTCGCCTGGCAATTGAGCCATCCTGAAAGGTCAAGCATTCCCGATTTTTCGTCGAATATTGTTCCCAAATACAGTGATGTTTCTTTTAAAGACAAAAATGGAGAAATAACTTTAAAAGGCTGGTATTTTGATGTTATAGGGAGCAATAAAACATTAATTATTGCCCACGGATACGGTTCAAACAGACTGCCGTATGCTGAAGACACTCTGTACCTTATAAAGAGCTTTCTCGACGAAGGGTATAATGTTCTTACCTTTGATTTCAGAAACAGCGGCGAATCCGAAGGTGATATGACTACTGTCGGTTTGCTTGAAACAAACGACCTTTTAGGTGCAGTTGAATTTGCCAAAAAAAAGGGTGCCGATAAAATAGTCCTTTTAGGATTCTCTATGGGTGCTTCCACAAGTATTTTGGCTGCAGCCGAAAGTGGGGATGTCGATGCGGTAATAGCAGACAGTCCTTTTTCCGACTTAAGCAGCTACCTTGATGATAATATGTATGTATGGAGCGGTCTTCCTTCATTTCCCTTTAACAAAACCATATTGCTGGCAGTATCTCTCATTACAGGCTTGGATTTGGAAGATGCGAGTCCTCAAATGGTGGTGCACCAAATTTCACCCAGGCCATTGCTTCTCATTCACAGCAAGGATGACCAGAAAATCCCTGTTGAAAACAGCCACTTGATATATGAAGCCTCCGATAAAGCAAACACCGTGTTTTGGGAAACCAGCGGTGCGGATCACGTGAGAAGCTACAAGGTATATCCTGAAGAATATGTAAAAAGAGTGATAGACTTTTTAAAAGCAGCGGATAAAGCTGAGGAGCCGACATAAGAAACAGAAATAACAAACGGGTAAGACTTAAAAGGGCTGAATGCCCTTTTTTAATTAACAGAACGATTTTTTACACTTGTTACTGCACTCTTAAAACATATCTCTCTTATATAGAATAAAGGTTGTCATCACGGAAATAGCCGCCGATATCCCCATTATAATCCAAAAGGCATAAGGAGTATCGACATTCCACCCAAAAGGCATCTGGACGTTCATGCCGAAGAAACTGGCTATCATAGTGGGTATGGCCATTACTATGGTTACAGATG
>DAOOJC010000338.1:0-2693 GCA_035384905.1 Acetivibrio sp.
TGACCATCTGGCTGAACCCGAAGGGTAGCAAGGACAAATACCTTGGCATCCATTCACATGTTCAGGCTGTCAAAAGTGATACACGCGTATGTATCTATGGATGTAGCCAAAGTAGTGGGGTATTTTGGAAGTGTAGAGGGCAGCTCTTCGGGAATGCTTTTTGTAAATGCTTGCACAAGGATTGCGATTATAATTGTATCGGTTTTTGTTGCTTACTCATCGGAGAAGGAACGCAAGCATATAAAAAGATTGGAGTGGCTGGCTTATATTGATGCTGTAACGGGTGTTTACAACCACAGATATTTTCAAACGAAGCTGGAAGAGGGAATAGAAGAGCTTGAGGGTACTAATGGTTCTCTAAGCTTGATAATGATTGATTTGGATAACTTTAAGAAATATAACGATACTAACGGCCACAAAGCCGGGGATTTGTTATTGTCAAAAACAGCTGAGGTTATTTTGCATGAGGTGGGAAAGAAAGATATTGTATGCAGATATGGCGGGGATAAGTTCGCTATTATAACACATGAGTCCAATCCTGAGGAAATATTATTACTGATTGAACGTATACGAAAGGCTTATAATGATATGATTTCTTCGGAAGAATTTGACCGGATAACCGATAATGCAACTCTGTCCGTCGGTTATTCCATATACCCTGCTCTTGCCCGGAATAAGGATGAATTAATTATGCAGTCCGATAGTGCACTTTATCAGGCAAAGAATATGGGAAGGAATAATGTTCAATTATACAGGAATGTTTTTGAAGAAATTAAGACATTTTTCAGTTCCGATGAGCATCAGCTTTTTGGTGGGCTAAGGGCTCTCTTAGGGACTGTTTCCGCAAAGGACAAGTATACGCTGGGCCACTCTGAAAGGGTAATGGATTATGCTGTTATGATCGGCAGAGCTATGGGATTAAGCAATGAAAATCTCAGGCTTCTTAAAATAGCTGCTTTGCTTCATGATATCGGTAAGGTGGAGATACCTGAAACTGTGTTGAACAAGACCGAGCCGCTAACACCGAGCGAGATTGATGTTTTAAGAAAACATCCGAGCTATAGTGTTGATATATTGGAGCCCTTGGCAAGTATTGAGCTCTTGATTGATTCAATTAAGTACCACCACGAGAGGTACGATGGAAACGGGTATCCCAGTGGAATTAAAGGGAAAAGCATACCGCTTGGGGCCAGAATTTTATGTGTTGCAGATGCGTTTGATGCGATGTTATCGGATAGACCTTACAGAAAAGGTCTGAGAATGGATCAGGTGATATCGGAGTTGAAAAAGAACGCAGGAACACAGTTTGACCCGGATACGGTAAATGCTTTTTTGACTACGCTTAGTGTTAATTAGAAACAATGAATAAAAGCTCATGTTACCGGAGCACTTTTCTCCGCAGCTATCGGATGTACCGGGCTTTGATACTTGTATTGTAATTGTTGAAAATATGTTTTAACAATAATAAATCTGGACAAAATAAATTAGATATATTTACAAAGTATTTTATGTAAGATATTCTATTAAGGGAACAAATTATATATATATGAAGGGAGAATTATCGATGAAACAATACTTAGAGATTGAAAGTGTATTTGGACGGGAGATACTTGATTCCAGAGGGAATCCGACAATTGAAGTTGAGGTTATTGCAGAAGGAGGGTTCATAGGGAGAGCAGCAGTACCGTCCGGTGCATCAACAGGTGCTTTTGAGGCTGTTGAACTTAGAGATAATGATAAAAATAGATACCTTGGTAAAGGCGTACAAAAGGCTGTAGACAATGTCAACAATATTATAGCACCAAAAGTTGAAGGCATGAATGTGTTTGATCAGGTTGCTATTGACAATATGATGATAAGTCTTGACGGTACACCAAACAAGTCGAAACTTGGAGCAAATGCTATTTTAGGTGTATCCCTTGCAACAGCAAAAGCAGCTGCTGAAGCATTGGGATTAAGTCTTTATCAGTATATTGGAGGGGTTAATGGCAAAACACTTCCTGTACCGATGATGAACATAATCAACGGCGGAAAGCATGCCGATAACAGTGTAAACATTCAGGAGTTTATGATTATGCCGGTAGGGGCATGCTGCTTTAAAAATGCTCTTCAAATGTGTGCAGAGGTTTTCCATAACTTAAAGAAAGTTTTAAAGGACAAGGGATACAGCACTGCTGTCGGTGATGAGGGAGGTTTTGCACCAAACCTTAAGACCGATGAAGAAGCTATTCAGGTTATATTGGAGGCAGTAGAAAAGGCCGGATACAAACCGGGAGATGACTTCAGAATTGCTATAGATGCTGCTGCAACAGAAATGTACCAGGAAGACGGATCTTACCTATTCTGGAAGTCAGGCATTAAAAAGACAAAAGAAGAAATGATTAGCTATTGGGAAGGATTGGTAAACAAATACCCGATCATTTCTCTTGAAGACGGTGTTGCTGAAGAGGATTGGGAAGGCTGGAAAATGCTTACCGATAGAATTGGAGGCAAGATTCAGCTTGTAGGAGATGACCTTTTTGTTACCAATACCGAAAGACTTAAAAAGGGTATTGATCTTGGGGTATCAAATTCCATACTTATAAAGGTTAATCAGATCGGTACATTAACTGAAACCCTTGATGCTATCGAAATGGCAAATCGTGCAGGATATACCGCAGTTGTATCTCACAGGTCGGGAGAGACTGAGGATG
>DAOOJC010000339.1:0-2685 GCA_035384905.1 Acetivibrio sp.
TGCAAACACTGAAAAGAAGGTTCCAAGAGAGTGGATAAACGAAGAAGGCAATGGCATAAAACAGGGCTATATAGACTATGCATTGCCCCTTATTCAAGGTGAGTCAAAGCCACCCATTGAGGATGGTCTTCCAAGGTTTGCTAAACTGAAAAAGGTATTGGCAAAAAAGTAATTTGTTTATAACCTAATAAAACAAGAGAAATCATACGACTGGCGGAAGTGGAGATAACCACAGGGAGTATGATTTAATAGATAGCCGACCGCCTGGGTAAAATTAATACTCAGGCGGTTTTTATATATATGAAACCTGATTTTGCTTCATACCGAAGTCAAAGCTTTCAAGCTTTAGGGGGGATAAAAATGATTGAAAGTGCATGGAGGAATTTCAAACCCGGAGCATGGCAAAAAGAAATAGACGTGCGGGATTTCATCGTAAAAAATTATACACCCTACGATGGCAGCGAAGACTTTCTTGTTCAGTCAAGCGACAGAACAAGAAAGCTATGGGATAAGTGCAAAGAGCTTTTAAGAGAAGAGTATTTAAAGTCAGGGGTTCTGGATATTGATACAAGCACCGTTTCCGGAATCACAGCCTATAAGCCCGGATATATCGATAAGGATTGCGAAGTAATAAAAGGGTTGCAAACCGACAGCCCTTTAAAAAGAGCAGTCAATCCTTACGGCGGCATAAGAATGGCAAAACAGGCCTGTGAACGGTATGACTACAGCTTATCGCCCCAAATCAATAAAATTTTTACAGAATTTCGTCGAACGCATAATGACGGTGTATACAGCTGTTACACTCCTGAAATGAGAAGGGCAAGAAAATGCGGTGTTATAACGGGACTGCCCGATGCTTACGGCCGCGGCAGAATAATCGGAGACTACAGGCGGGTCGCCCTCTATGGCGTCAACCGGCTCATCGAAGGTAAAAAAGACGATTTAATACAGTTGGAAGACGTGGATATGTCGGAAGAAACCATACGACTGCGTGAAGAAGTATTTGAACAAATTAATGCACTGCAGGAACTGGTTTTGATGGCCCAAAGCTACGGATGCGATATCACAAAACCCGCAGAAGACTCCCTTGAAGCCGTTCAGTGGACATATTTTGCTTTTTTAGGTGCGATGAAGGAAACCAACGGTGCAGCCAATTCCCTCGGAAGAGTCAGTACATTCCTGGACATATATATAGACAGGGATATCAAGGAAGGCAAAATCACCGAATCCGATGCCCAGGAACTGATTGACCAGTTTGTGGTAAAGCTCCGGCTCATAAGACACCTTAGGACTCCCGATTACAACGAGCTTTTTGCCGGTGACCCCGTTTGGATAACCGAGTCCATCGGAGGAATGTGCGAAGACGGCAGGCATATGGTGACAAAAACCTCTTTCCGTTTTCTCCAAACCCTTTTTAACCTTGGTGCGGCTCCGGAACCGAATATTACTATATTATGGTCCGAAAGGCTGCCCCTGTCCTTTAAAAGGTTTTGTGCCAAGGTATCCATGGCTACAAGTGCCATACAATATGAAAACGATGACCTGATGATGCCGCTGTTTGACGATGACTACAGCATATCCTGCTGTGTTTCAGCTATGCGTACCGGAAAAGAAATGCAATATTTCGGAGCAAGATGTAATCTTCCAAAGCTTTTGCTTTTAGCATTAAACGGCGGAAAAGATGAAATAACCGGTGCCCAGATCGCCCCGGAATTTGAATCCTACGAGGATGAATATCTTGACTACGACAAGGTAATGGTTCTGTTTAAGAACCTTCAAAAATGGCTTGCAAGGCTTTATGTAAAAACAATGAACGTCATACACTACATGCATGATAAATATGCCTATGAAAGGCTTATGATGGCCCTTCACGACACCGATGTCAAAAGAAACATGGCTTTCGGCATAGCAGGCCTTTCCGTGATCGCCGATTCGTTAAGTGCCATAAAACACACACGAGTCAAAGCGATACGGGATGAGAGGAGTCTTATAACCGACTTCGAAATTGAGGGAAAATATCCGCAATTCGGTAATGCGGACGACAGGGTTGACAGTATTGCTGTTGAAATTGTTAAAGACTTTTACAGCGAATTAAAAAAATGCAGTACATATAGGAATGCCACCCACACCCTATCTATATTAACCATAACCTCAAATGTGGTGTACGGCAAAAAAACAGGTTCAACTCCCGACGGAAGAAAAATAGGAGAACCCTTTGCACCCGGATGCAATCCCATGCATGGAAGGGATAAAAAGGGAGCCCTTGCTGTATTGAACTCTGTTTCAAAGATTCCTTATAAGTACTGCAAGGACGGTATTTCTCTTACTCTGTCCCTGATTCCCAACTCCCTGGGTAAAGACACGGATTCAAGGCAAACTAATCTTGTATCCTTGCTGGACGGTTATTTCGTTCAAGGGGGACATCATATAAACATTAACGTGCTTGAAAGGGAAATACTGAAAAAAGCGATGGATGACCCTGCAAGTTTCCCGCAGCTTACCATAAGGGTTTCAGGCTATGCCGTCAACTTTATACGTCTAACCCGTGAACAGCAACTGGAGGTAATTTCAAGGACCTTTCACGGTGTAATGTAGGGCCGGAGCCGTTTAAAAGGCTCCAGACTGCAAGGCTAAAATTCAGGGAGTGTTTTCTTTTGATTTTACTTCATCCCTTAAGTGTTCGTC
>DAOOJC010000340.1:0-2676 GCA_035384905.1 Acetivibrio sp.
GAGTATGCACATATACAAATCCCCTCTCCTGGAAAAACTTGTGTATGGCATAGGACGCAAGCGACCTTATCCTGAACACTGCTGAAAAAGCATTTGTCCTTGGCCTTAAATGGGCAATTGTCCTTAAAAATTCAAAAGAATGCCTTTTCTTTTGAAGAGGATAATCGGAATTGGATATACCTTCAATCTCAATTTTATCCGCCTTCAGTTCAAATGGCTGCTTTGCACCCGGAGTTTCAACAAGCTTTCCATATGCAATTATTGAAGAGCCCACGGGTAGCTTTGTTACTTCCTTAAAATTATCGATATTCTGTTCTTCAAATACAATTTGAAGGTTTTTAAAAAAAGAACCGTCATTGAGTTCTATAAAACCAAATACTTTTGAATCCCTTAAGGTTCGAACCCAACCTGCAACAACTATATCCTTGTTCAAATAATCCCCGGTTCCTCTATAAAGTTCTTTTAACAATGTCGTTTTCATTTCCTAACCCCTTTATCAATTAATATTCTATAAATTATCATATATTAATTATATATCTTATCCAATAAATCAATAAACTATAAATAATATTATAGCAAATAAATATTTGCACTTTCGCAGGCATCAATCATCGAATCCGGCCATATCGACGACTGAACCTCTCCAATGTGTGCTTTTTTGAGAAAATACATACACAGCCGGGACTGGCCTATGCCGCCCCCCACAGTATATGGAAGTTTTTTCTCCAACAAATCCCTATGGTATTTAAGCTTTGTCCTCTCTTGACAACCTGCTTCTTTAAGCTGATGCATCAGGGAATCTTCGTCCACCCTTATGCCCATGGATGATATCTCAAAAGCGGTTCCAAGAAGAGGATACCACAATAGTATGTCACCGTTCAATGTCCAATCGTCATAATCCGGTGCCCTTCCGTCATGTCTTATGCCCGACTTGAGTACACCCCCGATTTTCATGAGAAAAACTGCCTTTTTATCCCGGCAAACAGCCTCTTCCCTTTCCTTAGGAGAAAGCTTGGGATACATATCCTCCAATTCCTGGGTTGTAATAAAAAATATTTCTTCCGGCAGAGTTTTGGGGATATGGGGGTATGCTTTGAAAACATGTTCCTCCGTCTTTTTTAAAGCATTAAATATTTTTCTCACTATAGATTTTAAGGTTTCTTCATTTCTGTCTTCCCTGTTTATTATTGCTTCCCAGTCCCACTGGTCAACATATATGGAATGAAGGTTATCTACATCCTCATCCCTTCTGATAGCATTCATGTCTGTATACAGCCCTTCACCATACTTGAAGCCGTACTTACCAAGAGCCACCCTCTTCCATTTTGCAAGAGAATGCACTATCTCGACCTTCTCCCCGCCAATAGACTTAACCTCGAAACTTACAGGCCTTTCAACCCCATTGAGATTATCATTCATACCCGTTTCGGGCTTAACAAAAAGCGGTGCCGAAACCCTGGTAAGGTTCAGTTCCGAAGCCAGTGATGCCTCAAAAAAATCCTTTATTTTCTTTATTGCAATTTCTGTATCTCTAACCGATAAAATCGGGCGGTAATCCATTGGAATTATTAATCTATCTAACTTCTTTATCACTAGCATTTTCCTCCTAATAACCGTTTAAAATAATTAATTTGCATTATACCGTTTTCTTTTTAGCCCATACATTTTAATTTGTACACCAATCGGTGTACAAATAATTAATTCACATTATACCATTTATTAGACTCAAATTCCAATAGTTATAACACTTCTGTTCGAAGAAAATTTTTCGATGTAATAAAATTTTTTTATCTTCCGAGTTTCAACCAGGCTCAAGATAGCTCACCGTCTGAAAGGCAAAGGATACTTAACCCTTGCAAGAAGTAGAGGACATCTATCACCTTGTTATAATTGGGCACAAAAAAATATGTGAAGAAAAATATATACCCAACTGAAGAATAAATGTAGACTGTTATAGAAAAGTGTTGTATTATTTAATATGGAAATTTCGAAACTCATAAAATTATAGATCAGGAGGGCAAAAATGTCTCGTAAAATTATTACAAAATTAATTTCAATATTTCTGCTTGTAACAATGACAGGAGTCATGACCGTTGGCTGCAGCAAGTCAAAATACAGTGTCGAACATCCAAAGGTCCAGATTGAGATGGAAGATGGAGGTAAAATGGTATTGGAACTGTATCCCGAATATGCACCGAAAACCGTGGATAATTTCATCAACCTTGTTGAAAACGGCTTCTATGACGGATTGACTTTCCACAGAATCATAAAAGGCTTTATGATTCAGGGAGGTGCCCCCAACAGCGACAGTCCCCCTGTTGAACCTATAAAGGGCGAGTTTGCCAGCAACGGTTTTGAACAAAACACGCTAAAGCACACAAAGGGAGTCATATCCATGGCCAGAACCAGGGATAAAGATTCTGCTACATCCCAGTTCTTTATTATGCACGGAGATGCACCGCATCTTGACGGGGATTATGCAGCTTTTGGAAAGCTGATAGAGGGCGAGGATGTATTGGATAAAATTGCAGATACGCCGGTAGAAGAAAATCCATATATGTCTGGAGAATTATCCCTGCCAAAAGAGGAAGTCATAATTAAAAAAGCAACTGTTCTGGAAAAGTAACTGTTATTAGTGCTAGCAAAAGATTCCGGCCTTTCATATAAAAAGCCGTA
>DAOOJC010000341.1:0-2676 GCA_035384905.1 Acetivibrio sp.
CTCTTGAGGTGGCAGCCAGCGGTGGACATAACTGCATTATGATCGGCTCGCCGGGATGCGGTAAAACAATGATTGCCAGAAGACTGCCCACAATTCTTCCGTCTCTGACCTTTGAAGAAGCCCTTGAAGTGACAAAAATCCACAGTATAGCAGGCAACTTGCCTGAAAATACTTCCCTTATTACCCAGAGGCCGTTTAGAGCACCTCACCATTCTATCTCAAACACCGGACTTATCGGAGGAGGGAAAATACCAAAGCCCGGTGAAATTAGTCTTGCCCATTATGGAGTGTTGTTTTTGGATGAGCTTCCGGAGTTTAGCAGGGATGTTCTCGAGGTATTAAGACAGCCGTTAGAGGACGGAGTGGTAACCATTTCGAGAGTTAATGCTACTTTGACATATCCTGCAAGGACTACATTAATATGTGCCGCCAACCCTTGTAAATGCGGCAACTACCTTGATGAAACAAAAGAGTGCACATGCACGTCAAACGAGATTAAGAAGTATTTAGGCCGTTTATCCGGACCTCTATTGGACAGGATAGATATACATATTGAGGTTGCTTCCGTGAACTATAAGGATCTTGAAAGTCCGGAAGAAGGAGAAAAATCACGGGTTATAAGGGAAAGGGTAAACAAAGCGAGAAGGATTCAACAGGAGAGATACAAAGGGCTTAATATATTTTCCAATGCAGAGCTTTCTCCGTCAATGATAAAAAAGTACTGTAAATTGGATGACAAATGCAAGGAAATTTTGAAAAGTGCTTTTGACAGGCTTGGATTGAGTGCCCGGGCCCATAACAGAATTTTAAAGGTGGCACGTACTATTGCTGACATGGAGGAAAGTGAGAATATAAAGGCAAATCATCTGTTGGAGGCAATACAGTACAGAAGTCTCGACAGAAAAATGTGATTTTAGAGGGGAGATTAAAAATGACAAAGCTTATTTCATGGAATGTAAACGGCATTAGGGCTTGTATAGAAAAGGGTTTTTTGGATTATTTTAAAAATGCAAATGCCGATATATTTTGTATACAGGAATCAAAGGTTCAGGAGGGGCAGATTGAGCTTGATCTTCAAGGGTATCACCAGTATTGTAACTATGCAATAAAGAAGGGGTATTCCGGTACTGCGGTGTTTACAAGGATAAAGCCGGTCTCGGTTGTAAACGGAATCGGTATTGAAGAGCATGACAGCGAGGGGCGGGTGATAACCCTTGAATATAAAAACTGCTATCTTGTAAATGTGTATACTCCCAATGCCAAAAGAGAGTTGGAAAGGCTGGATTACCGGATGAAGTGGGAGGATGATTTCAGAAACTATTTGGTTGGGCTGAATAAGAAAAAGCCTGTTGTTGTATGCGGTGACATGAATGTTGCCCATAAAGAGATTGACCTTAAAAACCCGTCATCCAACAGAAGGAATGCAGGTTTTACCGACGAAGAACGGGAGAAGTTTACCATGCTTCTTGAAGCTGGCTTTATTGATACCTTCAGGTTTTTTTATCCCGACAAAAAGGATGCCTATACATGGTGGTCATACATGTTTAATGCCCGTTCAAGAAATGCCGGATGGAGAATCGATTATTTCTGTGTGTCGCAGAACCTTAAAGACCGTCTTTTGTCGGCATCCATACATGATGAAGTGTTGGGCTCCGACCATTGCCCTGTTGAGCTTGTAATGGACTCTGAAGTTTATTCTTAAATACAGATGACTGCTTTGCCAAAGAAAAGGCCGATAATTTGTCATGGTTTTCAACCGATATATCATATCAAGACTTGATTCAATGAAAAATACATGATAAATTATTTCATGACAATAAAAAGGTTGGTTTATACCATAAGCTGACGAAGGGGTATACTTATGAATAATAAAATTAAGTATTGGATTTGGCTGAGTTCTGTTCCGGGAGTTGGTGCAGTAAAGTCCAGAAAGCTTCTGGAGCATTTTAAGGATATAGAAAGTGTCTGGAATGCAAAAGGGGATGAGCTGGTTATTCTCCCTTTTTTAAGTAGGACGGATGTTATAAACTTAACCGATGAGAAAATAAAGAAAAATGCCGATATACAGTTGGAAAATATCTTGAAACACGGCATTAAAGCGGTTACAATAGAGGACGATATGTATCCTGTAAGCCTTAAAAATATATATGATCCACCCATTGTATTGTATATGAAAGGAAACATCGAAAAAGATGAAAAATTTCTTGCAATAGTGGGTTCCAGGAGAGCATCGTCCTATGGTATAAAGATGGCCCAAACCATTGCCGCAGAATTATCAAAATACGGTATTACTGTGGTGAGCGGCATGGCAAGAGGAATTGATTCCTATGCCCATAAGGGTGCAATAGAGGCAGGAGGAAGGACTATTGCAGTTTTGGGCTGTGGACTTGATATTGTGTACCCTTCTGAAAACAAAAAGCTAATGGAAAACATAATCTCAAGCGGTGCATGCGTATCGGAATACCTGCCGGGCACATCTCCCATACCGGGTAATTTTCCTGCACGCAACAGGATTATAAGCGGTATTTCCCTTGGGGTAATCGTAATTGAGGCAGGGGAACGCAGCGGTTCGTTGATTACGGCTGATTTTGCTCTTGAGCAGGGAAGAGAAGTATTCGCCCTTCCCGGAAATGTTAACAACTATAACAGTACCGGTACAAACAAACTTATTAAGGA
>DAOOJC010000342.1:0-2672 GCA_035384905.1 Acetivibrio sp.
CTGCAGTCTATGACATAAAAATTGCCTATGTTGATGAAGATGACGGCAACTGTACATATACGGTCGATATCAAGGGTAAGGAAGTCGCATCCTGGGTCGCCGATAAAAATCCTACAAAAGACAGTATTTTTATTTACTCTATAAATGATGTCAAGCTGGATTATGCAACAGAGATAAAAATAACCGGTACAAGAAACAAAGGTGAAGGAGCACGAATTGCCTACCTTGATATCACTTATAGCAGCGGCATGTCAATAAAATCGGTTTTAAAATACACATTTTCTTATCTTATCAACAACATGCCCGTTACCTCTATTTTTGTCTTATTGCTTTTAATTTTCACATTCTTAATTGTCAATATCCTTTTCATTATATTATTCCGACCCAGGAAAAAAAGTCCGGAAATTTCACATAAGTCCAGTAAACAACCGGACAACAGTTCTATCGTTAATGACAACAGTAACGGTATATCCGACGAGGACCCGGTCACAAGTACAACAGATACTTCATACCAAACGGTCGATACCTCTTTGATCGATAAAATGAAAATGTATTTGGACAATAATTTTTCCGATACAAATTTCTCCGTACAGGAAATGGCTGATAATTTTAATTTATCTATAAACTACTTGAGCAGTTATTTTAAAGAACAAACCAGCGAAAACATTATTAATTATATTACTTGTCTCAGAATTGAAAAAGCCAAACATTTACTTGTTACAACCGACTTTCCGATAAAAAAAATTGCCGAAAGCTCCGGATATTACAATGTATCCAGCTTCATCAGGCGTTTTAGACAGATAACGGGAGTCACCCCGGGCAAATACAGGGAGGATAACATGGGTTAATTATAATGCTGTTTTAATTCGAATAAAACAATAACTCAGTTGACAGTCTTTATGCTGTTGACTCAATGAATATGAAGACAGAAAATGAAGTCCCGGCAACGTGATTTATTCATATCGCCGGGACTTTTATTATTAAAATCAGTTCATAAACAATCTGATGTCATCTTCAACGGTACCGATACCCGCAATACCGAACTTCTCAACTAAAACCTTTGCCACATTCGGTGACAGGAACGTCGGCAGCGTTGGTCCAAGATGGATGTTCTTCACACCCAGGTACAAAAGTGCCAATAGCACTATCACGGCCTTCTGCTCATACCATGCTATATTGAATGCAATCGGCAGCTTGTTGATATCGTCCAAGCCAAATACCTCTTTAAGCTTCAGTGCAATAACTGCCAATGAATATGAATCATTGCACTGTCCGGCATCCAGCACTCTCGGAATACCGCCGATATCTCCCAGCTTCAACTTATTGTAACGGTATTTGGCACAGCCGGCCGTCAGAATTACGGTGTCCCCCGGAAGGTTTTTGGCAAACTCGGTGTAATAATCCCTGGATTTCATACGTCCATCGCACCCGGCCATTACAAAAAACTTTTTGACAGCTCCGGATTTGACGGCTTCTACCACCTTATCTGCAAGACTCATCACCTGATTATGGGCAAATCCTCCTACAATGCTGCCGGTTTCAATTTCTTCCGGTGCAGGCATAGTTTTAGCCAATTCAATAATTTCAGAGAAATCTTTTTTACCGTTTTCATCAGCTTCAATATGTTTGCAGCCAGGAAAACCCGTAGAACCGGTTGTAAATATTCTTTTTCTTACCTCTTCACTCCTTGGCGGTACAATGCAGTTTGTGGTAAACAGAATGGGTCCCTGGAAGGACTCAAATTCTTGTGTCTGCTTCCACCATGCGTTTCCGTAGTTGCCCACAAAATTATCGTACTTTTTAAAGGCCGGATAATAATGGGCAGGCAGCATTTCACTATGGGTATATACGTCCACTCCGGTTCCCTTTGTCTGTTCCAAAAGCTGCTCAAGATCCGTAAGGTCATGCCCGGATATAAGTATGGCCGGGTTCTTTCTCACGCCGATATTAACCTCGGTGATTTCCGGATTTCCAAATCTCGATGTGTTTGCCTCATCCAGAAGTGCCATGACTTTTACACCATACTCACCGGTTTTTAGAGTCAGTCCGACAAGTTCATCCGCTGAAAGTGTGTCATCTATGGTGGCTGCTAAAGCTTCATATATAAAAGCATAAATTTCCGTATTTTCTTTCCCGATATTTTTTGCATGCTCGGCATAGGCTGCCATACCCTTAACACCGTAGGTAATCATTTCCCTCAAAGAACGTACATCTTCATCTTTGGTTGACAATACACCTGCTGAATCTGCCTTTTCAAGCATAGATTCCCTCGAACCCACAATAAAGGTGGCTGCATCATGTAAATCGCCCACAGTTACGGATTTTTTAATACCGTCCCTTATGGCAAGCATCTTTCGTATCTGCTTTTCAATAGAATCAGCATCAAAATTTGCATTGGTAATTGTCATGAACAAACTGCTCAACACTTCATAATTTGCATCGCCAAGCTTCTCGATATCGATTTTCCCTTTAGTAACAATATTTGAAATACCTTTTAGAGTATATACAAGAAGGTCCTGAAGCTTTGCAACCTCCTCGTTTTTACCGCATACTCCACGCACTGTACAACCCTTTCCTCCTGCTGTTTCCTGACATTGATAACAAAACATACTCATTTTTTATTCCTCCTATTAATTTTTTTTAGTTTTATGATTCAATTTTTTTATCTTACA
>DAOOJC010000343.1:0-2378 GCA_035384905.1 Acetivibrio sp.
TTTTGATAAAAACTTTGCCAGATCAGAAATCGGAAAAGGGGCTCCGTGTGCAGGATATATCATTCTAGGATTTGTATCAATCATCAGCTCCCATGATTTGTAGAATTCGCGAAGATTATTGATCCAAATCGTGATTCTTTGAATACTTGGGAATCCATTCATAGCAGCATCCCCGCAAAACAGAGAACCATCATCCATATGCAGAGAGATTGAACAAGATGTATGTCCGGGTGTTTCAATTATTTTGCCATGTATTTTACTCTCAATATCATTTTTGTTATTACTATCTATCAGTATGCACCTTTCTTCAAAACATTTCTTTATCTGAGGGAACTTGTGTTCCCCTTTGCTAAACAAGCCCATAATTTTGCAGAACAGCAATGCCAATTTACCGGAACAGCCTCCATCAAAGGAATTTTGCCCTCTGCGTAAACCTTCAAGTGCTTTGTAGTGCATTATTACCTTTGCGTTTGTGTGCTGCAAAACATCATTTAAAAACCCGGCATGGTCATCGTGAGCATGAGTCAGGAAAACATAATCTATTTCATTTAAACCAATATTTCTGGAGGCTAGTTTATTATAAAAGCCGGAAAACTGTTCCGCATATCCGGTGTCTATAAGTAAACAGCAATATTCTGTTTTTATTAGATATGTGTTCATTATTCTATTGCCCAAGTTGATAATTTCCAAAACATCACCTCATAAATTACACATCTTTATTCAACAAGTAATCCCGAACCCCTATAAATAGAATTCCAGCTTTAATCTTCTCAATTGGTTCAAGTGCTACACCACTCATACGTTGTTCCAGTTCATCCAGGTCATATCCTTCTTTGATTGTAATAAAACCAATCCTATGGATATATATAGACTTATACGGGCAGCCGTAAATACAACGAAGGCACGCTACACACTGCCCGCCAAAAGAAGGACGGGAATTGACCAGTTCAATGTTTTTTCTTGGGCAGTTCTCTAAGCACCACCCACAGCCTGTGCATGTTTCGCCTATTCGAAGATATTCCGGGAATTTTTTTGCCCATTTCTTCTCACTTTTAAAAATTGCGGTCATAATTCTTGACATAATTGGTGCTCTTCTCCTGCGTCGAACTCCGGAGAGAATTTCCGATACACAGTTCTCTGCCTTCGTCGGCAGTACCTGCAATAGCCTTATGGCAAGCTGATCTTTTGTAGCAACCAAAATATTTGACGGCATAACCATCATCCGCTCATAGAATACATTGTACCCTTTCCGCTCTAATAGTTTTATACAGCCGGCCCGGCATGCAGTGTTTGGCCAAACCTCTCCGCCGCCCGAAACAGAAATAACGACTGCAGGTCGCCCGATCCCGTCGGGAATGGCGTTAATCCAATCATAAACCGGCTCCGGAGCATCAAAAGCATGAACTGCAAAAATCAGAATCAGTAAACTGTCTTTTTGTATGTTTGTTGATAAAGTGCAATATTCAGCTTCCTGCATATCCAAAGCAGCTTTTTGGACTTCTATACCATGACTTGTCAGTGATTCTTCGAATTGTGATGAAACACGTGCTGTTCCGCCGGTTCCCGTAAAATATATTATATGTGCTCTTTTTATGTTTTGAATCGATTCATTAAATAAATCTTGCATTATAATTCCTCTTCAGTTTTTATTACAGATAAATTTGAATCATATCTATTCCAACTCATTTACCTTCTTAATAAATGCTTTAGGATTTACTATAAAACCTCCATTAAATGGTGTGCCGGTTTCTCTTAAATACTGATATATCTCTTTTTCTTCAAGATTAGGGTTTACCTGAAATCCCAATGCAATCACTCCTGCCAGATATGGAGCCCCCCAGCTTAATCCACCATCAGCCCAGAATGCATAGTCATTTTCCCCAGTATAATCCGCTGTGGTCCTATTATCTATTGGGACATATTTACTATTTATTGGTTTCCGAAATGATTTGTTGTTTGCAAAATAACATAAATCATAATTTTTTGGGTTATCTCTATCTTCGTATAACTTACAACCTATTCCGGAAAATCTTTCATCTCCTTCATCAGAGCAATGAACTATTATAATACCATTTTCCTCAGCTTCTTTAATCTTCTCTTTCCACATTGATAAATTATCTTCATCTGTGCTAAATCCTTTTGAAACACTTACTACTCTTATTTTCTTTTTTAAAGGTTTGTTTTTATTATACTCTATGATTTGATTTAAAGCAGTTGTTCTATATTTATAGTCTCCTTTCCAGGACGGTTCTGCCCAATAATATAACGATGCCCCAGGTGCAACTCCACAGTCCTTTCCGACTAATATACTGGCTACTGCAGGCCCATGCATTTGCGGTTCAACACCCTCGCAATCTATGACAGTATATTTTACTACT
>DAOOJC010000343.1:2388-2649 GCA_035384905.1 Acetivibrio sp.
TTATCTTTATATTCTTTGTGTCCGAGTAACAATGGCTGGTCAATGATTGCGACATTTACTCCTTGTCCTGTAATACCTTGATTATGCAGATCTCTTATCCCTAAGCCCGGATCCTTTCCTATTTCAATTATTTCTTGTGGATTAAACTCCTTTGGTAATTTATCTTTTGATGGCCATTCGGTACGTGTGTCAAATGTTACTTTTAACAAAGTATCGTATTCGCCTGTTAAATCAAGATCTTTTATGGATCTTCCTTCCATT
>DAOOJC010000344.1:0-2639 GCA_035384905.1 Acetivibrio sp.
CCCGAGGAGTATTTACAGGCTCTGGCCGGCGAAACTTAAGTTTCTGGAATATTTTCTTCACCTCACCCCACTCAACATTGGATTCATAAACAATCAACAATCTTTCTACAATGTCAAAAGAGCTGCCTTTAACTACAGCAGCTCTTCTTTAGGTTTAACCCCGATTTATTACCTGGGTTAACCCCAATTTACACCTTATTATCTTTAATCAGCTTTTTATACGCAACACTCGCATTTTTCACATGCTCTTTTGTGACCCTTTCTGCCTTATCCGCATCTCCCTCTACTATTGCGTCAAAAATAGCCTTATGCTCCTCCAAAACCTTTTTGGCCCTGTCCGGTGACTCAAAGGATGCATTTCTGGCTCTTTGGACATAATGATGAAATGTCCTTAGCATATGCATAAGGGGTTTGCTCTTGCTGGCCCTGAATATAATATCATGAAACTTTGAATCTACCTTTAAAATATGTTCTGCATCCTTCTTCATTGTGTAGAATTCTTCAAGGTCCAATGCATCTTTAAGTTCCTGAACCTCTTCCGGCGTTATATGCTCCGTTGCCCACCGTGCAGCCAGGCCTTCAATCATCATCCTTATAATATATATTTCTTCAATATCCTTTGGAGTTACCCCTGTGACAATCACTCCCTTATTGGGTGTGGACTGAACCAGTTCCTCCAGCTCAAGCTGTCTTATAGCTTCCCTCACAGGTGTTCTGCTAACACCAAGCTCTTCACAAAGCTTCTTTTCGGTAAGACTGTCCCCCGGTTGGTATACTCCGTTCAAAATATCATTTTGAATCCGGGAAAACACCTTTGCTCTCAAAGAATTATTGTCATTATTAATATATTCTATACCTGTCACCATTGCACTCCCCTTTCGCAGAGCACATTATTTTAATAATCTACTTGCTTTGCTGCTTTGTATAGTTTATGAGTCCTCCAGCAAGGATTATCTCCACCTGTCTTTCTGATAATGTAACATTAACCTTTATGTCCTTTCCTTTGGTTACGTTTCTCACTACAAGGCCGCTGCCGGCTTTGATCTGATCTCTTGCATTCTCTATAAGAAGTTCATCATTCATACCTATTTCATCGTAGTCTGCCTCATTCTCAAAGGTCATGGGAATAATACCCGAGTTTATTAGGTTGGCCATGTGAATTCTTGCAAAGGATTTTGCAAGAACTCCCTTTATTCCTAATTGCAATGGTGCCAGTGCAGCATGTTCACGGCTTGAACCCTGTCCGTAGTTGGAACCTCCGATAATAAACCCTCCTCCGTTTTCCTTAGCTCTTTTCGGGAAATCCGGGTCACAGGGTGTAAGGCAAAACTCCGAAAGGTACGGTATGTTTGACCTGAAAGGCAAAAGCTTGGCATTTGAAGGCATGATATGATCAGTTGTTATATTATCTTCAACCTTTATCAAGGCCTTTCCTTCCACTCTGTCGGACAACGCCTTGTTCAGAGGGAACGGCTTAATATTCGGTCCTCTCACTACCTCTACATCTGCTCCTTCCGGTGCCGGAGCTAGAACCATGCTGTCATCTGCAACAAAATTTTCAGGCATATTCACCTTCGGTGCCTCACCCAATTCAGAAGGATCGGTTAATACACCGGTTATTGCACTGGCTGCAGCCGTTTCCGGACTGACCAGATAGACCTTGGCAGATTTGGTGCCGCTTCTTCCTTCAAAATTCCTGTTGAAGGTTCTCAAAGAAACTGCATCGGTAGCAGGTGCCTGACCCATTCCTATACAAGGTCCGCAAGCACTCTCCAGAATTCTTGCTCCCGCAGCGACCATGTCAGCCAATGCACCATTTTTAGCTAGCATTGTCAATACCTGTCTTGAACCCGGAGCAATAACAAGACTGACATTGGGATGAACAGTCTTTCCCTTTAATATGGCAGCTACCTTCATCATATCCATATAGGATGAATTGGTACAGCTGCCGATAGCCACCTGATCCACCTTTATTTTTCCAATATCCTTAACCTTGGCAACATTATCCGGACTATGGGGTTGTGCAGCCAAAGGCTCCAGTTTATCAAGATCAATAACCAATTCTTCATCATACTGTGCATCAGCATCAGCCTTAAGCTCAATCCAGTCTGCCTCTCTTCCCTGAGCCTTCAAGAATTCCTTTGTAACCTCGTCACTGGGGAAAATTGATGTAGTGGCACCAAGCTCAGCACCCATATTGGTTATGGTTGCCCTTTCAGGAACAGTAAGGCTCTTTACTCCTTCACCTGCATACTCAATAATCTTGCCCACTCCTCCTTTTACCGACATAACTCTTAAAACCTCAAGAATTACATCCTTTGCAGTAACCCATGGCTTCAAAGTACCCTTTAAAACCACTCTGCACACCTTGGGCATCATCATATAGTACGGACCTCCGCCCATTGCCACAGCAACATCAAGTCCACCGGCCCCAATAGCCAGCATACCTATTCCGCCTCCGGTAGGAGTATGGCTGTCCGACCCTAAAAGAGTCATTCCCGGGACGCCGAATCTTTCCAGTTGAACCTGGTGACAGATACCGTTACCCGGTCTTGAAAAATAAATCCCATGCCTTGAAGTAACAGTCTGAATATATTTATGGTCATCTGCGTTTTCGAAACCCGCCTGGAGTGTATTGT
>DAOOJC010000345.1:0-2637 GCA_035384905.1 Acetivibrio sp.
AAAATTCACATTTTATGCAGGCATGGATCCCAATGACCTGATGGCAAGATTTGAGAGTCTTCCTTGCAGTGCAGCAGAAGGAGATGACGTTTTAGTATGCGTAACCGTTAACTCAACTTTTGAGACAGACTTGGCCAATGTTCCGTACAAATGGGAAATTACAGATAAAAACGGAAATCCCGTACCGGCTACTTTTTCCGGAAGTGCAAATGCAGCAGAAGGAAAAATTGAAAAAATAGAGGCAATAAAAGGAGAAAGTGTTCTCTATGCTGTCTTTAAAATGCCTGACAGCGATGTCAATATAAAGTTTGAGGTAAACAAAGACGGACAAAATCCACAAGAAAAGTATCTGGATAATAACGTTATCGATTCCGGAGAATTAATAAAGGTTGCAAAAAGGATTGAAACTTCAGTGGAGCAATTTGATTTGGATTACAATGTTCTATCGAGAAAGGTGGCATTCCCCCTTGCCGATAATAATGACATTGTAGCGGAATTGATATTGCCGAGATCTGATGCTTCATGGAATGGTAGTAATGCAACCGGAGCACTGAATGTAACAAATGAAGCAGAAAAATTATTCAATAACTTTAATGTAAAAAACAATCCTCCTGTAAATGAGCCGGAGGAGATAATTGTACGAAGACCGGTAATAAATATGACACTTAACAGAAGCTCTTTTGGAGATAATCCGGAAGGTAAGAAATGTTTGAATTGGCCGACTCCATGGGAGCCCTTATCCTTAAATGGAAATATTACTTTTGAGGGTAATGTTGTTAGAAAGTATACATATAAAATAAACAATAGAAATAATCTTCCCGTGGATACTGGTTCAGGTGAAGCTAAAGCATCTTTCAACAGCGGAGTAAAAACAGTAAATGTAAGGGCATTTATATACAACGGCAGTCCCAGCATTGCACCAAAGACCTTCCAAAATACAATTGAAAATAACAATGCCAATTCTTTGGAAAAGAAGCTTCTTTGGGCAAGCGAACCCTATAAATTTGATGTAATTCGCAAAATGTGTCATCTGAATGAGAACGGTTCAGTAGAAAGATGGGTGGATGTACCGGGACAATACCAAAGAATCTTTACACAGCAGAATTCGGCAAAAATCAACTGGTCGATACCGGCAAGCATGGCAGCCAATTATAAGCGGAGCAGAGATGCTGCAAGAAAAATGGATACAAGAAATTCAGAACTCGATAGAGCTGTTTTTGCATCGGATAAGGCGTTTCAAGACTTGGCTTATCCCATTAAGTCGGGTTACTACTTTAATCCAACGGGCACTTATCAATTTACGGTAGAAACGGTAACTTATAAACCAACCACTGCTGACACAGAAGAGCACAAGAACCTCGTACAGGCGCTTATTAACTCCTTTAGATATGAGTCGAATCTTGTGTACGTAAACAATAAAAATCAGGCAGTGGATATACAAAACCAGCCCGCAACTAAAAAGGGTACTGTTTATACCGCAAGAGCAGCAGCTATCACCGCAGCCGATCCGGTTGGTTTGAATGGTGTAAATTGGCTTCAAATAATAGACAGGAAAGCAGATCCTTCCCGTTACACAAAAACGGTTGAGGAAATCAGACACTCAACCGATGAAGACATTTCGAAAACCCATGAGTTTTGGAGGAATATTTTGGAGGGTTATGAAGAATCGGGAACGCTTTCAAGCTATAATAACTATAAATACCGGGAATACGTTAAACCCGGTCAGACCATGTATAGAATAACAGAAAAGACAACGGTGACAATTATAGTCAATCCGCAAAACATAAAGGCGTACACTCATATTCAGATGGCAGACGGCAAATATTATGTCCGGGCTTATTTTGCCGATTCCGCACTTGCTAATATCAGCAGTGCACTTCCGACATTAAAGAGTGTTCAAATTGATAATATAGAAATATCAGTTGTTGGTTCCAGATATAGTGATATGAATTTTGATGAACGGTAACCATCTGCGATTATAAATGAAGTTCCCCTATATATTGTATCTAGGGGAACTTTATTTATAAATCAATCTGAGGAGGATTTTGAGATGAAAAAGCTTGCTTTGATACTAGTACTGGTTTGTACTTTTGTCACTTTATTTTCTATAGTACCTTCTGCCGTGGAATTACCGCTTCGTGTAGTGATAAACGGCACAAAATTGGAATTCCCTGATGCCCAACCTTTTATAGATGCTAACGGAAGAACCCAAACACCTGCAAGATTTATTGGTGAAGCATTGGGTGCAAACGTTACATGGGATGGTGTACAGAAAAAAGCTGTATTTGAATCAGACGGAAATACATTGGTTTTGTACATCGGAAAGAGAGAATATGATGTTAACGACACGAAGAAACAGATGGATACTGAAGCTTTGCTTATTGACGGCAGGACTTTTGTTCCGGCTAGATATGTAGCGGAAGCATTAGGTGCAACAGTAGAGTGGGACGCATCTATCAGAACTGTATATATAAATACAAAGGATAATCCCACGTCAACCCCGACACCGACTCAAGGCGAAACAGTAAAATATTATGACGGTGTTGCCTTTAATGATGTAACAGATGTTGATGCTTACGGAAGGATAACAGTGGAGAAATCCAAGGAGTTTTTGCTTAACTTTACAAAGCATCTTAA
>DAOOJC010000346.1:0-2632 GCA_035384905.1 Acetivibrio sp.
TTTAAAAGATTTCCGATTTTTCGCAGTGCATCTTTTCCGGAAGCCTTTATATCGGCTTTACCGAGATCGAACAGTATAACAGAGTCAATCCTCAACGTCAGGTGTGTCTTTTCGTCAATTACCTTTACATAGTCATCCAATTCCATTTCTTCTGCCAACTTTTCAACTCGTTCAATAAACTCTTCCAACTTCTCAGCCTCTCCACCTTTGGCCTTCAAATCAGTCCCATCTTCGCTGCTTTGGCCCATGTTAAATGCCTCGTCACCATCTTCCAGTATATCTCCCGAGTTGACACTCTCATTTATACTATACACCTCAGTGCCATCTTTATAATCAAACATTCCCTCAGTATTGTTGTTCATAAATGCGGCTCTTAGCGAGTGGGCGACCTGCTCAAATTTTTGTTTGTCAATATTAGCCATCGAAAAAAGCATTACAAAAAATGTTAATAGCAACGTAACCATATCACTGTATGTAGTCAACCACTCAGGAGAACCCTCGGATACTTCTTCCTCTTCATAATTCCTTTTTGATTTCATGAAAAATACACCTCACTATACAGCAGCATTTCTAACATTTTCACTGTTCTCAACTCTTCCGGCATCATCTGCACTTTTACCGGATTGCATTTCGTATTCCTGCTTTTGCTTCGGAGAAAGGAAGGTCTTAAGCTTATGTTCCAATATTCTCGGGTTCTCTCCTGCCTGTATGGACAGAACACCTTCAATAATCATCTTTTTCTCCTGTATTTCCTCTTTGCTCTTTAAAGACAATTTGGTGGCAATAGGGTTGCATATGAAATTGGCCAGAACACTTCCATAAAATGTTGTTATCAATGCCACGGCCATTGCCGGGCCTATTGCTGATGGGTCATCCAATTGGTCAAGAAGCTGTATCAAGCCTATAAGGGTTCCTATCATACCCCATGCCGGGAACTGTGCCGCCAGCGTCTTAAATATTCCGGCTCCCTTGTCATGCCTTGCTTTCATATTTTCCAGCTCAAGATCCATAGAATCAACAATTACTTCCGGCTCAACGCCGTCAACAACAAGCTGAAGGGACTGTTTCAAAAAGTCTTCATGTATGTTTTCCTGTTCTGCCTCAAGAGAAAGTAATCCTTCCCTCCTTGCTTTCATAGAAAGCTCAATAAGCATCTTAATTGTGTCCTGGGGCCTTGATTCCTTTCCCACCAAAACCTTCACGGCAACCTTCATAATTTTGGCAAACTCGCCGATTTTGTAGGAAATTAATGTTGCACAGATTCCTCCTCCTACAGTAATATATACTGAGGAAATGTCCCAGAATGACCAAATACTGCCTCCGGTCATTATAGAGGCCACTATAAATACAACACCGGCAATAATACCTATAAGAGTAGCTAGATCCATAAATCTCGCCTTCTATCCTTTTTAATATTCAACCTGCAATAATTATATCGGAACAATCATGTGAAAAATTTAGGAACTTTTTTAGCGTATTTTACTATTGTTATAACACTTCAATTAAAATGAAGTTGCCCGGTGGTGGAAATATTTCCTTGATTAATACTCTGTATTGTCATAAATACTCTGTATTGTCATAGAACTTGTAATTGTACATATTACAACACTCATAGTTAAAATAAATATTAAAATTGTTCTTTCTATGGTAAAATATACTTTATTTATTGAGCAATTTATTATATAATATCATCAAGATAATTTTTCCTTTTCAAGAAACATAAACATTAATTAAGCAATATTATATATTAAGAAACTTTATGATGTTCTTGTTTTCAATGTTTTTTACAGCCGTAAGTAATATAATAATGAAAAACAAAAACAAATTTAATCAACGGGAGGACTAGATATGAAAAAGGTGAAGAGTCTTATTTTGTATTTTCTCATCTATTCATTTTTGCTTAATTTAATGTTTCTATCAACCACCTTTCATAGCATTGCATCAATTAGCACCAATGTAAAAGTGTATATTGACAATGAGCTGATGGAATTCGGTCTTGAGTCAAACGATCCGGGTCCTTATATTAAAGAAGGAAGAACACTTATTCCTTTCAGGAGGATATTTGAGGCTCTGGATATGGATGTCTCATGGGACGACAAGGAACGCATGGTTACTGCGGTAGGCAATGATATAGAGATGAAACTCTACATCGGTAAAACAATTGCCTACGTAAATAGCACGGAAAAGACTCTCGATGTTCCGGCTGAAATAACCGATGGCAGGACTTTTGTCCCTTTAAGGTTCGTATCAGAAAACTGTGGTGCCGAAGTCAAATGGGAAGACAGCAGCAAATCGGTTTTTATTACATTGCCAAAAGAAACTGCATTACCGGAAGAGGATGTACCCGGAGCACCCGGAACAATTGACAAGCCGGTGATAGAAGAAAAGAAACTTGGGGAAAAGGTTATATATAATGGAATGGTCTTTTCCTTTGATTCAGTAGAACTTTTGGATACGCCGGACGTTCGTGAGAAAAAATTACGAATAAGGGGTACAACTAATATCGATGATTCCACTCTTTGGATTGAAGTTTATAACGAGTACCATAATAACGTAGCAATCCGGGCTTTTGCACAACCTTGAATCCGATACTTATGGCTTCCTCGCAACCTCGTATGTTTCAAGCTCATTT
>DAOOJC010000347.1:0-2631 GCA_035384905.1 Acetivibrio sp.
TTTTTCTTCCATATTCTTCTTCACATAAAATAATATGCATCCATTTAATAAAATAACAAAGAATCTGAAGATGTATAATATAAAAAACACTCAAAAATCACAAAAAAAAAATCTCGAACAAATGTTTGAATTTTGCAGTATATCTGGTATAATAATAGCTGTTTATATTATAGAGGTGAGCAGGTGTTTGTTATGAAAAGAGACAGTATTATTGTCAAAGGTGCAAGAGAGCATAATTTAAAGAATATAGATATTGAGATTCCCAGGGACAAATTTGTGGTAATTACCGGTATCAGCGGCTCAGGTAAGTCCTCTCTGGCCTTCGATACAATTTATGCAGAGGGACAAAGGCGTTATATTGAATCGTTGTCTGCTTACGCAAGACAGTTTTTAGGACAGATGGAAAAGCCCGATGTGGATTACATTGACGGACTGTCACCGGCGATATCCATAGACCAGAAAACCACCAGCCGTAATCCCCGTTCCACTGTCGGTACGGTGACGGAAATTTACGACTACCTGAGATTATTATATGCAAGAATAGGTATTCCCCATTGCTACTCCTGTGGAAAGGAAATTTCCCAGCAGACAGTGGACCAGATGGTGGATAAAATCATGGGGCTTGAGGAAGGTACACGGATTCATCTTCTTGCTCCCGTGGTCAGAGGAAGAAAGGGTGAGTACCATAAGCTTATTGAGGATATAAAAAAAGGCGGGTATATAAGGGTCAGGGTTGACGGTGAAATAATGGACGTAAACGACCCCATAACTCTTGATAAGAATAAAAAGCACAACATAGAAATTGTAGTGGACAGGCTTGTGGTCAGACCGGATATTCAAAAGAGACTTGCGGATTCTATTGAAACGGTGCTTCATTTAAGCAGCGGTGTGCTGATTGTTGATGTTATTGGCAAGGAAGAGCTTCTATTCAGTCAGAATTTTGCCTGCAGCGAATGCGGTATCAGTATTGAAGAGCTTACTCCAAGAATGTTTTCATTTAATAACCCCTATGGGGCTTGCCCGGCTTGCAGTGGTTTAGGCTCGATGTTAAAAATTTCTCCCGACCTTGTGATACCGGATAAGAGTTTGTCTTTGGCCGAAGGTGCCATCAGTGTGGGAGGATGGAATATATCCAACGAGGACGGGTATGCCCGGATGTATATTAACGCTTTGGCAAGGCATTACAATTTCAGTGTAGATACACCGCTTCAAGATCTTCCTCCGGAAATTGTGAACATGATATTGTACGGAAATAACGGTGAAAAAATCAAAATAGAATATGAACGGGAGTATGGAAAGGGTTCGTTCATGGCTAGCTTTGAAGGTGTTATAAACAGTATGGAGAGACGATATAAAGAGACACAGTCTGAGGGCATGAAGCAGTATTATGAGGGATACATGAGCAATAATCCATGCCCTGAATGCGGAGGAGCCAGACTTAAAAAAGAAAGTCTTGCGGTTACTGTCGGGGATAGGAACATATACGAGATATCCACTATTCCCGTTGGAGAATTAAAGCAGTTTTTTGACAACTTAAAGCTTACAGAAAGGCAGAAGCTTATTGCCCATCAGATATTGAAAGAAATAAATGCAAGATTGGGTTTTTTAGTGGATGTGGGCCTGGACTATCTTACTCTGTCAAGGGCTGCGGGGACGTTATCCGGGGGAGAAGCCCAGAGGATAAGGCTTGCAACTCAAATCGGGTCCGGTCTTATGGGAGTGGTGTATATACTGGACGAGCCCAGTATTGGCCTTCATCAGAGGGACAATGACAGGCTTCTTACAACTCTCAAGAAAATGAGGGATTTGGGAAATACTCTATTGGTAGTCGAGCATGATGAGGACACCATGTATGCCTCCGATTACATTATAGATTTAGGTCCCGGTGCAGGGAGCCACGGTGGGGAAATAATTGCAAAAGGAACTGTTGAGGAAATTAAGCAGAATCCTAATTCTATAACGGGACAGTATCTTAGTGGAGTTAAACGGATTGAGGTTCCCGAAAAGAGACGTAAACCCAACGGAAAGTGGCTGGAGGTTATTGGGGCCAGGGAGAATAACCTGAAAAACATAAACGTAAAAATACCTCTAGGGGTGTTTACATGCGTAACCGGTGTTTCGGGTTCGGGAAAAAGTTCTCTGGTAAATGAGATTTTGTACAAAAAACTTGCCAATGATCTTAACAGGGCCAAACAAGTGCCGGGTGAGCATGATAGTATTATTGGTCTCGAGAACCTTGACAAGGTGATTAATATTGACCAATCGCCTATTGGGCGTACACCGAGGTCCAATCCGGCAACATACACAGGTGTTTTTGACATTATACGAGAGTTGTTTGCTTCCACCACTGAGGCAAAAACGAGGGGTTATAAATCCGGAAGGTTTAGCTTCAATGTTAAGGGGGGACGTTGTGAGGCTTGCCAGGGTGACGGAATTATAAAAATTGAGATGCATTTCTTACCGGATGTTTTTGTACCCTGTGAGATTTGTAAGGGAAAAAGATATAACAGGGAAACCCTTGAAGTAAGATATAAGGGTAAGAACATTGCAGAGGTTCTTGATATGACGGTGGAAAATGCCCTGGAGTTTTTTAAAAACGTACCGAGAATAAAGAATAAAATTCAAACATTG
>DAOOJC010000348.1:0-2619 GCA_035384905.1 Acetivibrio sp.
TCCTGATTAGATGCCTGAGTACTATCACACATATATTGTACCTTTACGTCTTTAGCCTGCTTTACAAAGATGTTAACAGAAGCCGGTGATGAAGCAGCGTTGTCATCATCATATGCAATAACACTTATTTTATGATTGCCCTCTTGTGCCTTCCATTCAAACTCAAAGGGTGCTTCCTTGTCCGATCCTATTACCTTGTCGTCAACAAGGAATTCAATTTTTGAAATTTTACCGTCAGTATCCTTACCTGTAGCCGTAATCTTCAGGAACTCGTTTCCATGAATTACTACATTTGACTTAGGTGAGGTCAATGTGACAGTAGGTTTGACAATTACTTTAACCAGAATAGGAGTTATCGGTGACTCAATTCTTCTTCCGTCGGACAGAACTGCAACTGCTTTAATGTCGTATGCACCGACAGCAGCTTTGGATATTTTGGCTGTATATGGAGCACTTGAGTCACTTGAAATAAGTTCGTCTCCATTGTAAAACTCTACCTTACTGACAGTAGTATCAGCTTTTACGGTTGCACTTATGTCAACATCCTTGCCGGCCTCAAACCTTGTTCCTGCAACTGGTGAATCAATACTTACCCTTGCACTATCACTATCGGCGTACTGCTCGTCAAGATAAGCTGTAACCCATGCAAAAGGAGCATTCCAGTTAACTGTTATTTCGTTTGTCGACCATGAATCAGTATGGTCTATAAAGCATTTCTGTGGAGGCGTATCCTTCATTACAGCCGCATTTATTGTCGGGTCCTCAAAACGAGAGTTTGGTCCTCCGGAAACTATACCTGCAGGTGGTGACGGCCATTTTGCACTGGTCTGTGGAGTCCAGAATCTGTCATGAGGATTTGTAAGCGGACGCTCACCATATCCTGTTACATATGACTGATCCATTGCGTTTCTTCCCAACAGGTAGCTCATACTGTCCAATATTCCATCAAGGTATTTACTGTCTCCTGTAAAATCTTGAGCATATCCCATAACAATCATCATGTTAAGAATAAATGAGTTTGAACCCCATGGATAACCGCTGCGTTCATCCTCTGCCTGTTTGATTGGAAGTCTGTATCCCTGATCTTCAATATTATCAAGCCACGCATCAGCTGCTTCAGCTATGTTATTTCTTGCCTTCTGAATTTCTGATTCCGGTAAACCGTTTTCTACCAATGCCAAGGAAACGGTCCCTAATCCTGCTGTGGTTCCCCAAGTGAAGCAACCCCATAATCCGCCGTCTTCGTTGGTGCCTTCCATCTTTGCAGGCATTTCGAGATAGTGAGGTGAACTCATCAAGTAATCCTTATATTCGGATTTACCAGTAGTTATGAAAAGCTCACATGCTGCCCAGTAGAACTCGTCTCCAACATAGTCGTCATTGTATGGTCCACCACCGGGGCCACCGCTACCCGGAGTATACTCTGCAAGTATATCAGGATGCTTCTTTGCTGCTTGCCAAGCTATTTCAGCCTTTTCCAAGCACTCAGCTGCATAAGAAGAATCATATTCTTCCCACAAACGTGCAGCCTGTGCGAGAGTTGCTGCAGTGTTTAATGTTGCTGCTGTACTAACAGCTCTTAAATAACGAGGTTGTGAATCCTCGTGAGGCAACATACCCAATGCTGTCCATCTGAAGTCATGTATCTTGTGATGAACCATTCCTGCTATGGAAGAGTCTTCACTTGATGTTACCTGCATCTTCTTAAAGAACTCTATTTCCCATCTTGCTTCATCAAGGATATCGGGATAATCGTTGTTCTTCTCAGGTATGTTCATTCCGCCGTCTTTATAAGGTCCCCAGTCTTCAAGACCGTTAATTTTTGCTCTTTCATACTGGTTCATCATTGTCCAAACGGCAATACCGCCGTTTACAACATATTTACCATGGTCACCGGCATCATACCATCCGCCGATTACATTCTTTGAATAGCTCTTCTGAGGTAATCCAGCATACTCGTCATTTTGAGGCCATGTCGGAACACTTCCATCACCTGTGTTCTCTCCTTTATCAACATGTCCTGCAGGCCTGCACAAATCCTCTCTTCCCGCATAGGGCATTTCAATCTCGATACCGCTCCTCTTATGATAGAAGAACGCCAAAGATTCATATTTCATCTGTGAATAAATATCCGGACGGATATCAAAAGGATGGCTATAATTTGTTACAGTTTCTACAGTCGGAAGCTCAAATCTATAGCCAATTCCTTCAGTTGTAAAGTCAGAGAAATCAAGCCAATGAACATTATCCTGTGAGTCTTCGTCAAGACCTATCGGTTCTGTATAACCCTCATCCACAACAACGCCTGCAGCATTTAAAAGATTCCATTTAACAGGCTGCTTTGAATCACAAACTACGGTAGCAACTTTTTTACCTTCCGGTAAATAACCTACCTGGTTAACACGTACATCAGGCTGCTTCAATTCTTCTATAACGGGTTTTGTAAACTCCGGATCGTAGAGGGATACATCATCAAGAAAAACCCTATAAGGTACAGTCCCAGCCTTATCGCCTCCCAAATGGAATGTAAATTCACATGTGTCGTCTGTTGGTGCTGTCATTGTAAAGGTTTCTTTAATTTCCAATACCTCGCCCGGTGTAAGGCTATAGGAAGTCCAC
>DAOOJC010000349.1:0-2618 GCA_035384905.1 Acetivibrio sp.
CTTGAAGGTTCCGTCTTCAAAACCTTTTATAAGATTTTCTTCTGCAGCGTATTTTACGGCATTATAGAACCAATCTTTTTCACTCATGTCAGTGAAAACACCTTTGCCCTCAGATGCATTATTTTCTGTAATGTCTCTTTTCTTGAATATGTTTACGACCATAGCAGTAAACTCAGCTCTTGTTACGAATTTATCGGGATGAAACAATCCGTCATCGTAACCTAAAATCCAGTTGCGGTCATAAAACTTTAGGATAAATTCTTCGCACCAATGCCCCTTTATGTCTTCAAAAATTTGATTTTCTTGATTGCCCTCTTCGGCAAATGCGAATTTGTTTCCTGTAAAAGGAAATAGTATTCCAATGATGAGCATTGAAATAACAAGTAAAGATATTGTTTTTTTCATGATAAACCTCCCCTAAAAAATAAATAAAAATATATATAAAGATAATAATTTTCTATTCTATAATATTTATGTAAACACTGTATTTTAAATTATATCTAATTTCAAGAACAGAATCAACATAAATACTGATTGGTTTAATAAAAAGGTTAATTTTAATAAAAAACAAACAAGGTATGATTTCATTTTCCATGTCCTGCTTGTTTTTTAGTGGGATTTCACGAAGTGAAACGACAAAAAAGAGATGGTGGTTCGATGCCCCCATCTCTTTTGTTCTTCTATTTAAACTTTAATAAGCATCCGGCATGACACGGAAGAACCGTCCCTCCCGTGTCCTATTTAAACTTTAATAAGCATCTGGCATGACACGGAAGAACCGTCCCCCTGTGCTGCCCATGTGTTAGTGGGTTGCGGCTTTTCTTGCCTGTTCTATCATCATGTCTTTGACCTTCATCAGCCTTGTGAGGTTTCCTCTTTCATTTTCGTCCAGCTTCATGGTTATATACTTGATTGTTTCGGAAAGCTGGGGTATCATGACGTACTCTAAAGCGTTAACCCTTCTTCTTGTTTTCTCGATTTCCTGAGCAAGAAGCTGGGCCGATTTTTCGGTCTGGGCAAGCTCAAGCATGTAGGGAAGTGCTTTTGACAGGGCTGAGATTGCACCGTCAAGCTCCCCGGAGGTTGTTGCAAAGCCGTAGGGATATATGCTGCTTTCATCGTGGTTGGAGGTTTTATAGTCCAGTACCGGTACATCTACGCTCATTATGTTTTTGGTTGTTACTTCCAAAGATATGCTCTGCTTTGGAAGCATGAGGGCAGCCTCAAGTCCTTCCGAAGACATAACAGCCCTGGCTATGAGAAAGTTCTGATGTACCTGCATTAACATTTCTTCAACCGTTTCTCGGAGTTCCTTGTTTTTCCTCACCAGATCAAGAAACTTCTTCATAAGCTCATCCAGCTTATCTTTAAGAAGCTTATGCCCCCTGCGGGCAACCTGCAGACGTTTCTTGAGGCGGGAGAGCTCCATACGGGTCGGATTTACACGCATAATTGCCATAGTATGCTTCTCTCCTTATAAATCATTCTCCTTTGGGAAGGTACTTGTCAAGGTACTCATCCCTGATACGTTTAAGCTCTCCTCGAGGCAGGATTGAAAGAAGCTTCCAACCTATCTCAAGGGTTTTTTCAATGGTTCTGTCTTCTTCAAACCCTTGGGAAACATATTCCTTTTCAAAAGCATCCGCAAACTTTGCATACAGCTTGTCGGTGTCGGTAAGGGCAGCATCACCCAGAATAACTGCCAGCTCTTTTGCTTCTTTACCCCTTGCATAGGCGGCAAACAGCTGGTTCATTGTGTCGGCATGGTCCTCGCGGGTTTTACCCTTTCCGATACCCTTATCCTTCAAACGGGACAGGGAAGGCAAAACATCTATCGGCGGAGTTATACCTTTTCTGTGCAGTTCTCTTCCCAAAATTATCTGACCCTCGGTTATATAGCCCGTAAGGTCGGGGATGGGATGAGTTTTGTCATCCTCCGGCATTGAAAGTATGGGAATAAGGGTTATACTTCCTTCGGAGTCCAGCTTTCTTCCCGCTCTTTCATACAAGGTTGCAAGGTCTGTATAAAGGTAACCGGGATAACCTCTTCTTCCGGGAACCTCTTTTCTGGCCGCAGAAACCTCACGCAGTGCCTCGGCGTAGTTGGTTATATCGGTAATGATTACCAGTACATGCATGTCTTTTTCGAAGGCCAGGAACTCTGCAGCAGTCAATGCCATACGAGGCGTAGATATACGCTCAATGGCCGGGTCGTTGGCCAGGTTTATAAACAGAACGGTACGGTCTATGGCACCGGTTCTTTTAAAGTCGCTTATGAAGAAGTTCGCTTCCTCAAATGTAATACCTACTGCCGCAAACACAACGGCAAACTTGCTGTCGGTACCCAAAACCTTTGCCTGCCTTGCAATTTGGGCTGCAAGCTGGGCGTGGGGAAGACCGGAGCCGGAGAATATGGGCAGCTTTTGTCCACGAACCAGAGTGTTCAGACCGTCAATTGCCGAAACTCCTGTCTGTATAAACTCAGAAGGATAGTCCCTGGCTGCAGGATTTATAGGGGTACCGTTTATATCAAGCCTTGCTTCGGGTATAATTTCCGGTCCGCCGTCTAGGGGCCGGCCCATTCCGCTGAATACCCTTCCCAACATATCCATTGACAC
>DAOOJC010000350.1:0-2601 GCA_035384905.1 Acetivibrio sp.
GACCCCGCCTTTCTGGTTCGTGATGGCAATCACATGACAGTTGTCCATGGGGATTCCTCCTTTCCTTGTTTAGCCGGATGAGTCCGGCATGTAAGGACCGCAGTATTTGTTCTCAACAGCCCCTGCGGTAAAAGCGATGTAGCTTAAGGGAAATCATCGGGCGGCTGTGTGCTTCACAGCCTCATAGGAGTCTCACCTCTGCCGGGTTCTCCGCCAGCTCCGTAGAGAAGTATCATTATCGTCAGACCTGTCATCGCCTGGGAGAGTAGCAGTCTCTCCATTGCGGCACTGGATTCTCGCGACTCTCAAAGAGCTAAGCGTACATGCCGTATGGCTCATCAGTCTGATTAACGTACCTGATGATCTGTATATTCGGTTTTCAAGCAGCGCGAAGTGGCGCTCCTTGTCGGGAGGAGAACCCCTTCATTAGGTAATGGGAATAACTCGACCATTTTTTAGGGTTCCTCCAAAAAATTTTTTTGGCATAAAAAAAGAGCCAGTCCGTCGTCAAAACGAACTGGCTTAAATAGCTATTTATATACGTTTTTAGGCCTTTCGCGGTTAGCCACTGGCTACTATTAAAATCGTCTCTGTGCAACCAAAGGGCCTTTTCCCAGCTCTCGCGGTTGCACGGCGGTTGCACGGCACCATTCCCGCTAACTCGTCAAAACCCGGAATTGCCTGTAATTACAGGGGTTTTCGGCGTTTTTTGTGCAACCAGCAAGCCTTTACGTTCTACTCCCACTCAATTGTTGCCGGCGGCTTGCTTGTTATGTCATACACAATTCTGTTAATATGCCCTACTTCATTTACAATCCTGTTTGATACCTTTTCGAGTACATCATAAGGAATTCTTGCCCAGTCCGCCGTCATAAAATCAGTAGTGGTAACCGCCCTTAATGCAAGAGTATAGTCGTATGTTCTTTCGTCACCCATAACACCTACACTCCTCATTCCAGTCAGCACCGTAAAATACTGGTTTATCTCCGTTGCCAACCCGGCATTCTTAATCTCTTCACGGAAAATGTAATCCGTATCCCTTAGAATATCCAACTTCTCTTTAGTAACCTCTCCGATAACCCTTATGGCAAGACCCGGTCCCGGGAAAGGCTGCCTCATAACTATCTCCTCAGGCAATCCCAGCTCCAGACCTACCTTTCTGACCTCATCCTTAAACAGGTTTCTCAAAGGCTCTATTATCTCCTTAAAGTCCACATGTTCCGGAAGTCCGCCGACGTTGTGATGGCTTTTTATAACAGCCGCATCTCCGACTCCGCTTTCAATTACATCGGGATATATGGTGCCCTGAACCAAGAAATCTACAGCACCGATTTTCTTGGCTTCCGCTTCAAACACCCTGATAAATTCCTCGCCTATTATCTTCCTTTTTCTTTCAGGCTCAGTAACTCCTTTAAGCCTTTCAAGGAACCTTCGCTCCGCATCAACCCTTATCAGATTTATGTCAAACTGTGTTTTAAACACCTCTTCAACCTGATCTGCTTCATACTTTCTTAAAAGACCATGGTCGACAAAAATGCATGTCAGCTGTTTTCCTACTGCCTTATGAATCATAACTGCAGCCACAGAAGAATCAACACCGCCGGATAGGGCACAAAGAACCTTTTTGTCTCCAATCTTCTCCTTTAAAGAATTGATAGAATGTTCAATAAAGGAACTTACTCTCCAATCCCCGGAACAACCGCATATCTTATAAAGGAAATTCTTAAGAATATCCGTGCCTTGTGGTGTATGAACCACTTCAGGATGGAACTGAACCCCATATAGCTTCTTGTCTCTGTTCTCCATTGCACCTACAGGACAATTCATCGTATAAGCACTCTTAACAAACCCCTGTGGAAGGTTATTTACATAATAAGTGTGACTCATCCAGCAGGTGGTTTCTCCGTCAATTCCTTCAAACAGTTTATTTGCAGTGTCCAGACTAATATTCACCTTGCCGTATTCTCTCTGTTCCGCACTCTCTACACTTCCGCCAAGCACATAACTCATTAACTGCATGCCATAGCAAATACCCAGAACGGGGACCCCCAGTTCAAACACCCCACGGTCACAAATAGGTGCCTTAGGATCCAGAACCGATGCAGGTCCCCCGGTTAAAATAATCCCCTTTGGGTTCAACTTTTTTATCTTATCTATAGAAGTGCTGTATGGAATAACCTCACAGTATACATTTGCATCCCTTACTCTTCTTGCAATCAGCCGATTATACTGTCCTCCAAAATCAAGAACTAAAATCAATTCATTGTTCAAACTAACATCTCCTTCAAACATAAATATGATGTTTAATTATATCGAAAATCGGCATACAATGCAAAAAAAATTTTAAAAATTTTATATCTATATTCCCTGTGCCATCATAGCCTCTGCAACCTTCAAAAATCCTGCAATATTTGCACCTACGACCAGGTTATTTTCAAACCCGTACTTCTTTGCAGCTTCACTGGCACTCTTAAATATATCAATCATTATATGCTTTAATTTTTCATCGACTTCTTCGAACGTCCATGAATACCTCATGCTGTTTTGACACATTTCAAGTCCGGAAGTAGCAACACCGCCGGCATTTGCAGCCTTTGCAGG
>DAOOJC010000351.1:0-2591 GCA_035384905.1 Acetivibrio sp.
ATCCGGAGGTGTATCTCCTGGGGTCAGGGAATAAGGATAGTTTGATGACAGGTATTTTTCAATTGCTTTTGCTTTATCAAAATCTGTGGTTTCGTCTTTAGTTATGGATACCGCCAGATCTTTTACACTTTGAGGAACACTGGGGGGTATATCAAGATATCTTTGATAGATTGTATTTGAGTATTCGTTCAGCTTTTTAAAATCGTTAAAATCGTTAACGGGAGGAATTTCCCTGAATTCGCCGATGCTTTTTAGAAAGTATATTGAGATGTCCATATCAATGGGATTGTAAATATCTCGTGAAAAGTAGTTTGTCAGGTATTTGAACAGTTCATCTCCAAGAGTGTATTTATCCGAGGAATTTCTGATAATAGCTTTTACCGCCGCTTCGTTTGAAGAGTCCCACACATTTATAGAGGTTTCCCGGCCGATTTTTACAATGAGATCATCAAGGTAGAGATCGTATAATAATTTATAAATTTCGTTGGTTTGCCTGTCAATTTCATCAATATAGAATCCACGCTTGCTTTTTCTTAAAACGCTTTGGAAAAATGAATTGCCAACTTTGGGACAATAACTCTCAAAATAATAACTAAAATCTTTCTCCAGAGATTCTGTTGAGGTGAATATATCCTCCGCATTTCTGTCAATATTGCCGCTTATATCCGAAAAGTATTGGAATCTTTCCGACTTGAGAGGTGCAAATATAGTGTTTGCTTTTATGTCCGAAAATTTAACTTTAACTTTAGCTATATTCGTAAGTTTGGAAAGAATATTTCCATCATACGCAAAATTAAGTATGTTATCAAAATCCATCGGCCAAGGTTCGTCTTGATTGGAATAGGAACCATCTGAGGGTTCATACTCATAAAGAGCAATTGCCCCTTTTTCCAATTCCAATATATCCATGCTCTCGTCTATGATGACATCGGGGACGTTTATGAGTGTACCGTCTGCTTTCATTATTGGAGCATTGCCCCTAACTGTTTGCAGAGAGTTAAACCCTTCTATTGGTGGAGTGCTTATCCATGAATTACCGGTGTAGATATTGTAAGCATTACCACGAAGGTATATTTTTTGAGTGGTTTGAACCTCCATAATCTTCATGTCGTTGGGGGTTATATTTCCGCCCAGGTTAGCGTTACCATTGGCAAATCCGGTGGTTTTAAGAGAAAAGTAACCAAGGTCGTAAACAGCGGAACCTGTTTTTTTGTCAGATCGAAGGTAATTAAAAGCAAAATTGATTTGCTGGTCCAGCCACTTCCACTCTAAAGGTTTTGACCTTGCGGGGATGGAGTTGGTTAACAGGAGAACCAGAATACATAAAGGAACAATACCCAGGATAAAAGCCGAGGGCGGAACCAGATCGCTTGAATCGTCAATAATTTTATTGCTGTATATATGCATGAGGTAATATACTGCAATTGAAACAATAAAGGTATAGAACGATATATATGCCTTGTCAACAAAAAAATCAAGCATCCATTGGGATGAGAATATTATAATTCCGCTCAATGCAATTATATAAAAGTTGAATTTTTTTATTGTGAAAATAAACACAAATAGTGAGAAGGCTATGCAAAAGAAAAGGGTGAGGATAAAAGCATAATTGTCTATGAGTTCAGTACCGTTACTGATATATTTAACCAGCCATACGACAATACCGACAATATGGTGCAGCTTTTGCTTGGTAGCTAAAAGAAATATTCCCGCTCCGGATGCTGCCAATACCAATATGGCGGATACTTTTGCCGATAACCTGTTTATAAACATAACCGAATATATCATAAGGGCTATGAAAACATAACCCATGATACTCAAAGCAGAGTAAGGAAACAGCAGGGTGGTTGTCATGGGATACACCAGGCTGAAGCTCATAAACCCAGCAAGAATTATTTTGGTTAAAAAATCGATGAATCTTTTCGATCTCATGTTAATTTCACCTCATATTCAATTCAGTAAGGTCTCCAAGACATTTTTTATGTTATCTTCCGGGTTGATTCTATAAGTTGTTATACCCATTTCAGGGAGTTCTTTTAAAATATTGTCGATCTCAGCTTTATCCGAATCCAAAGCAACATTGGGTGCAATATATATCAAATTTACATCGTATTCTGAAAGCTTTGCCTTGTATAACTTATCATACAGGTCAAAGCTCAGATTTGATGTGAAAAGCATTATATTTGTCCTAATAAGGCTGTTTTTGCCTGTATAGATATCAAGAACATCCTTTACATCAACATCATGGTCAAATTTAATTTTCGAAAGTGTGCTGTAGATTCCTTCGAAATGCAGCGGTTTATTGGCTTCAATATCCACAAAGCCTTTACTGTAGTATGAAAGGTTTATTGGAATATAATTGTTAAGGCAATAATATATAACTGCTAAAGAGGACTCTATCAGATTGTCTTCAATTTTTGCATTTTGTTCAACTGTATAATTGTTCTTTTTTAAATCCAAAATAATAGCACTCATAGTACTGGAAGCACTTTCATAATTTTTTACAAGAAGTTCATTCATTTTAGAAGAAAGCTTCCAGTGTATTTTTCTGAGGCTGTCCCCGATGACGTACTTCCTGATATCCGAAACAG
>DAOOJC010000352.1:0-2587 GCA_035384905.1 Acetivibrio sp.
TACAGGGATGCAAGGCTGAGACGTATTACAAGGTACAGATACAATAATGTGCCTATTGACATGGGTGGACGTTATTTTTACATATTTGACGGAGGGGATTTCTGGTCTCCGGGATGGTCACCCGTGAAAAATAAGCTTGACAGCTATGAGTGCAGACACGGATTGGGCTATACAAGAATCACAGGAAAGAAAAACGGAATTAGCACGGAGGTTACCTTCTTTGTACCTCAAAACTATAACGGTGAAGTTCAAAAGGTTGTTATTAAGAACGAGGGTTCCCAAAATAAAAAGATAACATTCTTCTCATTCCTGGAATTCTGTCTGTGGAATGCTTATGACGATATGACCAATTTCCAGAGAAATTTCAGCACCGGAGAGGTTGAGATCGAGGGTTCGGTTATATACCATAAGACAGAGTATAAGGAACGCAGAAACCACTATGCATTCTATTCTGTAAATGAAAAAATCACTGGATTTGACACTGACAGGGACAGCTTTATCGGTTTGTACAACGGTTTTGAAGCTCCCCAGGCAGTGGTTGCTGGAAAATCAAGCAATTCGGTTGCCGACGGTTGGTCACCGGTAGCATCCCACAGTATTGAAATAGAGCTTAAGCCGGGAGAACAAAAAGACCTGGTATTTATTCTGGGCTATGTTGAGAACAAATTTGAAGAAAAATGGGAGTCAAAGGGCGTAATCAATAAGAAAAAGGCTCATGAGATGATAGACAAATTCAAGACTTCCGCAGATGTTGACCGTGCTTTTAATGAGCTTAAAGATTATTGGACATCCCTTTTAAACAAATACACAATCAAGAGCCATGATGAGAAGCTCGACAGAATGGTAAACATCTGGAACCAGTATCAGTGTATGGTTACCTTCAATATGTCTAGAAGTGCGTCATATTTTGAATCCGGTATAGGAAGAGGAATGGGCTTCAGGGATTCCAACCAGGACCTTTTGGGATTCGTACATCAGATTCCGGAAAGAGCAAGGGAAAGACTTTTGGATCTTGCGGCTACACAGCTTGAGGATGGTGGAGCTTATCACCAGTATCAGCCGCTGACCAAAAAAGGAAATAATGAAATAGGCAGTAACTTTAACGATGACCCATTGTGGCTCATTTTGGCTACTGCAGCATACATCAAAGAAACAGGGGACTATAGCATATTGGACGAGCAGGTACCCTTTGACAATGATGAGAGTAAAGCAGATACAATGTTTGAGCATTTGAGGCGTTCCTTCTACCATGTTGTCAACAATCTTGGACCTCATGGATTGCCTCTTATCGGAAGGGCAGACTGGAATGACTGCTTGAATCTGAATTGCTTCTCCTCCGTACCGGACGAGCCTTTCCAGACCACCACAAGCAAGGACGGCAAGGTGGCAGAGTCGGTTATGATTGCCGGTATGTTTGTATTCATCGGAGCGGACTATGTGAAGCTTTGCCAATACAAGGGATTGGATGAGCAAGCAAAGGAAGCACAGGCACATATTGACAAAATGAAAGAAACGGTTATGAAGCATGGCTATGACGGAGAGTGGTTCTTGAGAGCCTATGACGATTTCGGAAAGAAAATCGGAAGCAAGGAAAACGAAGAGGGCAAGATATTTATCGAATCTCAGGGCTTCTGTGTAATGGCAGGTATCGGAAAGGAAGAGGGAAGTGCCCAAAAGGCTTTGGATTCAGTTAAAAAGTATCTTGACACTCCATACGGACTTGTGCTTCAAAACCCTGCATTTACAAAGTATTATATAGAATATGGTGAAATATCCACGTATCCCGCAGGATACAAGGAAAATGCCGGAATATTCTGCCATAACAACGCATGGATAATCTGTGCCGAGGCTGAATTGGGAAGAGGAGATCTGGCATTTGAATACTATTCTAAAATTGCACCGGCGTATACCGAGCACATCAGCGAAATCCACAAATTAGAGCCCTATGTATACGCACAGATGATTGCCGGAAAGGACGCAAAGAGGCATGGGGAAGCTAAGAACTCATGGCTTACCGGAACAGCTGCCTGGAACTTTGTTGCAATTTCCCAGTGGATTCTGGGTATCATACCGGATTACAACGGTCTTAAAGTAGATCCTTGCATTCCGAAGGATTGGGACGGATATACTATTACCCGTTGGTACAGGGGTTCAAACTATATTATCAGTGTTAAAAACCCTGACCATGTTTCCAAAGGAGTTAAGAAGGTAGTAGTTGACGGAAAAGAAATATCCGGAAATATTCTGCCGGTATTTAACGACGGTAAAGACCACAATGTTGAAATAATAATGGGCTAGGGGGAAGTAAAAATGTTTGAGAAGCTGGCAGCAAGAGGTATAAAAACGACACCGGAAGCAGTGCTTAAAAGCAGCTTTGCCAGTGTTCTGAAAGAGCAATGGATTAATGACGCAATGTTTTTGGACACTGCTTTAAACAGGGTCATAGGGGTTGCCAATTTGCCTTTTAAAGCCCCTGCGGTTCTGCAGCTTTTAAAAAACAGGGATGTTGCGGCATACCTTATAGAATTGGCAGGCGATGACAGCTCTGTTATGGTGATAAAGGAAGAAAATGGTGTCAAGGTTTTTG
>DAOOJC010000353.1:0-2584 GCA_035384905.1 Acetivibrio sp.
ACTTGTTTATCGGGCTGAAAAACGAAGTATTGATTAATGTTTATAAAGATGTTGATATAGGAGGAAATTCGGAGATTTTTGTTATTGATAAAGAAGGAATAATTATTTCATCTGAAGATGAGAAAGAACTTGGAAATATGTACGGTGACGAAAAACTTGTGAATGAAATCGGTGCAAAGATAAGTGAGGGTGTAAATGTATTTGAGTTTAATGATTACTTGGTGTCGTATAAAGAAATTGAAGGAACAAATTGGGTTGTAGTCGGCAAAATTCCTATATCATATACCAGGCATGAGCCTGAGAGGATCAGAAACTCACTGCTTGCATTTATCGCAGTATGTCTGATTCTTTCCTTATTGGCATCGATTATTATATCGATGAGTATTTCCGTGCCCCTTGAAAAAATGGCCAAACTTATGAATGAAACTAAAAACGGTATTTTTACATCCGACATTGAGGACTGCGGAAATGATGAAATTTCGGAAGTAATAAAAGATTTCAAGAACATGATATTAAATATAAGTGTTCTTATATCCAAGGTCAAGTTATCATCCGATGATGTATTGAATCATTTGTCCGTATTGGACACCTCAATTGAAAAAACCAATGTTGCTTCAAAGCAAATAAACAGTATTACCCATCAAATAGCTGCCGATGCATCGGAACAGGCTTCTGAAATAAACAACTGTGCATTAAGTATCAGGGTTCTTTCAGAAGGCATTAACAAGGTTGAGGATAACATGCAGGACATGACGAAGGTAATAGAGAACACCAAAAATCTCAGCCATGATGCCTTGGGAATTGTCGAGACATTAAATGATAAAGCGACAAAGACAAGTATGGCATCAAACAGAGTAATAGAGGATATCAATAAACTCAGTGATGATATAAAAAGAATCAAAGCGATAATTTCAACCATTGTGGGAATTGCAGAGCAGACAAATCTCCTTTCTCTGAATGCTGCTATAGAATCTGCAAAGGCCGGTGAGGCAGGGAAAGGTTTCGGAGTGGTTGCAGGCGAAATCAAAGCACTTGCCGAGCAGTCAAAAGAGGCTTCCAGTAAGATTAGCAGGATTATAAACGATATTTTGGTGAAAACGGAAGGAACGGTAAATGTAGCTTACAGTGCACACAGCAATGTAAATGATCAAATGTTGGTTGTTAACCAAACCAATGAATCGTTTAATTCCATATTTAATGCAATGGAAAGTATAGTTGATTGCATAGGCAATATGTCGGAGTCGATTAAAGGAGTTCTTGATTCAAAAGAAAAGGTGTCGGCATCCATAGAAAATATAGCTGCAATTTCAGAGCAAACGGCATCAATTACACAAGAGGTATCTGCAACAATGCAAGAACAATACACATATATGGAATCTCTTGCTGTATCTTCTAAAAAAATAAATATGATGGCAGAACAATTAGGGGATGCAGTATCAAAATTCAGAATAAGAAACGAGGAGGATAAGAGATGAAAAAAGTGTTTGCTAAAATAGTTTGCATGGTGATTATGCTGTCTTTATTTCTTAGTTTGTTCGCATGTGCAAACAGTGGAAAAGCCAAGGATGTTGATGAGGAACCAAATTCTCAAACAAACAGCAAAGATAATGGGGATAAAATAAAACTCAGTCTTTGGCATATGTGGGTTTCTGACAGTGATGGAAATAAAAAGCCTTTTCAAACGGTATTGAAACATGTTGAAGAAAAGTTTCCAAATGTCGAGCTTGCGGTAGAGGACATTGATAACGAGTCTTACAAGAAAAAATTAAAAAATGCTATGGCAACGAATCAGCTTCCTGATATTTTCTTTACTTGGTCTGCCGGCTTTTCGAAACCGTTTGTTGAATCTGGGAAAGTGTTGGCTCTTGATGAATACATTAAAGATGTTAAGGACAAGCTTTTGCCCGGAATAACAGACAGTATGACATACGGCGGCAAGGTATACGGGTTGCCGTTTCAGATGCAGGTTGCTGCTCTATACTGTAATCAGGAACTGTTTGAACAGAACGGAGTTAAAATTCCGGAAAACTATGAAGAGCTGTTAACGGCGGTAAAAGCATTTTCCCATAAAGGGATTACCCCTATGGTAAACGGGGCTAAAGACTTGTGGCCTGCAATGTTTTATTATGATATCTTGGCTCTTCGAACAGCAGGACCACAATTGTGTAATGATGCATTGAACAAAAATGCATCCTTTGATTCTCCTGAATTTATTGATGCGGCAAGAAGGTTGGTCGAATTAACAAAAGCCGGTGCTTTCGGTGAAAATCCCCTTGGCTTGTCCTATGATAACGGTAACATAATGTTTGCAGAAGGAAAAGCTGCGATGCTGTTCAACGGTAACTGGGTTGCCGGTATAGTTGAAGGTGATTCCTCAAAAGTCAAGGGTAAGATTGTTGCGGTTAAATTCCCATTGATTGACAGTGGAAAAGGAAGTTTCACAGATTATTTGGGAGGTGCCGGTGACGGATTTATGGTTAGTGCCGACACACCCGATAAGGAACTCGCCGTTAAGGTGGCAAAGTTTATAGCAGAAGACATGGCAAGAGAGGCTTATCTTGCAAACGCAGGTGTGCCGGGCTGG
>DAOOJC010000354.1:0-2584 GCA_035384905.1 Acetivibrio sp.
CACCTATACCCACCCCTACACCTACAGCTACACAATCCTATAGTTATAATGACGGTTATTTTCCGGCCGGGACTTCAAAATCTGAACTTATTTCAAAGGCATCTACATTGAGTGTAAGCGAAGTAAAGGCTATCATAAAGAAACAGGTGGATGATCACTGGGACGTAATAAGGAATGTATGCGGGTTCAAAAACAAAGAGGCGGCATATGCATTTTTCTTTGGAATGGCTACCCGTGAGTCTACATTCAGGGCTGCAACAGAGACAGGAGGTGGAGCGGCACATGCTTTCGGACCTTTGCAGACTGCCGAAACGGCTTATGCCAATGCAAATCCTGACTATATGCCCGAGTTGAATGTTCCCGAAATGACACAGTACGATTTTAATGATTATAATTTCTATGATGTCGGTGTATCTACACATATGGGAATAAGACACTTTTTACATTTTGCCCGTCTGGCACAGGAAAAATACAGCGGCAAGGATATACTTCGTCACGGTTTGATGGGATATAACACCGGATGGATAGATGGTTCGAGTGAAGCATGGATTATACAGTATGCTGATGAAACAGCTGCTTTAGGTGCATGGTATTATCAAAACAATCACATGTCTGATAATGAATTTACGTGGGATACGGATCCGAGAGTAGATCGCAGCAACCCATGGAGCTTGTACTTCTAAGGAATTTTAAGAAGGGGAGCTAAGGCATTAAGCCGAATGGGTATATACTGTTAAGTAAATTAAAATATGAATTAATCATTGTGAAGCAAATAGCAGGAGCCTGTAAATACCATGGGGAAAGGAAGAGCAATCATTCCCGCAAAGCCAGTTTTATTCGACCCCACGGAGTATTTACAGGCTCTTTAATTGAGAAACTTAAGTTTTCTCCTATATTTTTCTATACATTTACACCTTTATTTCATACACGGGAATAGAACACAAAAGATTCAGGATATTGAGCCTGACTCATCCTAAAATTCTTTTAATCATGGAGCGGTTGGCCAATTCTTCAAATTCATCCTTGAGACACGAAAGTGACACAAAATCCTTGTATTTTTGCTTAAGTGACAGTGCTATAAGGTGATCTGCAAACACAGGATTCTTAGGAAGAAGGCTCCCATGGGAATAGGTACAGTAAACATTTTTATATAATGCTCCCTCAAAACCATCCTTACCGTTGTTGCCAAATCCCTTAATGATTTTGCCCAAGGGTTTGACACCGGTACCTAAATAGGTTCTCCCGGAATGGTTTTCAAAGCCCACAACCCTTCCGTCAAAGCCGTTTTTCATAAGGAAGTCGCATTCGAAGACAAAATCTCCAATCATTCTCTTTTTATCGCCTATTGTCCAGAAATCTATCACATCCAGAAATTGTATTTCTTTGCCGTCCCAGGTTTTATAGAATTTTCCGAGAAGTTGATAACCGCCGCAGACAGCTAAAAACACCTTGTCGTTGTTTATGGCATTGCGGATTTCATTTCCCTTCTCATTTATAATATCATCATGAAGTATTTCCTGTTCGTAATTCTGACCTCCACCCAGGAAAATAATGTCGTAGCTTTCGGCATCGAACATGTCACCGATGGAAATGTTCGAAATGTTAACGTTTATTCCCCTCCATTCGCACCGTCTCTTCAAGGCTATTATATTTCCCCGGTCGCCGTACAGATTCAATAAGTCGGGGTAAAGATGGCATATATTTAGTTCGTACATATTATTTCCAGAACTCCTTTAATCCATATTTTTTGTTAAGCAGTTTTCTAATGTCCAGCATTGCCGTGTATGTGGGTAATATATAAAGGGTTTTACCCTCCTGCGTGTCATCAAGGGCTTTATTTAAAAGTTGTTCATAGTCCTTTATAAGTGAGATTTTATCGCTGTAAATACCTGCGTACTTGAGCCTTACAGCCATATCCTCCGCTCTAATTCCCGAGGCGAAGAACAATGATATGTTTTCCTGAATATTTTCCAGTTTTTCAAAATACACATCCCACAGCCATGAAATATCTGTACCGTCTGCAAGCTTATCATTTATAATGAAAGCAATTTGAGCTTTCTGCGTTTCTGTAAGAAGATAGGTAAGTACCTGGTTAAAACCTGTGGGATTTTTCACAAGAATTATTTTTATGGTTTTGCCGTTAGTCACAAGGGTTTCCATCCTTCCAAAACCGCATTCGAAACTTTCCATCGCCTTTATAATACTATCTGCAGGAAAACCTAATAAATGACCTAATGCAGCTGCAGCCAATGCATTGTATATGTTGTAAAGACCGGGAAGGTTTATTCTGGCTGTAAAAGACGGCTTTTTGCTGTCATCACCCGCATTTTCCAGTGAGAATACTATGTCTGAATACGAACTGTTAAGGTCATTAACCCCAAGGCAAGTAACCTGGGGGGAAGGACGGCTATAACCGCAATTTGGGCAGGAGAAAGCCCCAAGATGACCGTAAACCTGGTATGAATACTCATATCTGTTTTTGCAGTAAAGGCAGTATACAGCATCCGAGTTTTCAACCTTTTCACCGCTGTCGGATGCACCCTGGGCAAAACCGTAATATATAACATCTCTTTTAACGTTGTGG
>DAOOJC010000355.1:0-2567 GCA_035384905.1 Acetivibrio sp.
ATGGAATATTACTATTTGACCGGCGATAAAAATATAAGTGAGCTTTGCAGGAAATGGGCATCGTGGGCAATGGAAAACACCTATCTGCACAGTGACGGTTCGTATGAAATTCCTTGCACTTTAGAATGGAGCGGTCAACCTGATACATGGACAGGCAAGCCTTCTTCAAATAAGAACCTTCATTGCACAATAAAAGACTGGACGGTCGATGCAGGTGTTACCGCTGCCTTAGCAAAGGCACTCATATACTATGCTGCTGCTACCGAAAAGCATGAGAAAGCACTTAATGAAAAAGCCAGAGAAACTTCAAAACAGCTTCTTGATAGAATGTGGATAGATTACAAGGACGATTTGGGAATTTCCTCTCCTGAATCAAGAGATGATTTCAAGCGATTTTTTGATGAAGTGTATGTTCCTGTTGACTTCTCCGGTACCAATGCTCAAGGAGCAGAAATAAAGAACGGAACTACCTTTATTGAAATGCGTCCCAAATACAAAAGTGACCCCGGCTTCTCTGCTATAGAACAAGCGGTTAACAGCGGAACTGCTCCTTTAATGAAATATCACCGTTATTGGGTTCAAGCCGAAATTGCGATGGCAAACGCAATGTATCACATTTATTTCGAACATACGGGAAACGGAACAGTACCGGGTATTAAACAAGAAGTAAATAAAGGTGATTCTCCTACTCCGGATAATACACCTGTTGTTACCCCTATTGAAACTTCAGATCCGACACCTACTGTTACATCTACTCAAACCCCAGAACCTACCAATACACCTACAATAATGCCTACCGGCACTAATAATTCAACGCATACACCTACAATTAAACCTACTCCAACCCATAAAGCAACTAATACACCAACTAAAAGACCGACCTATACGCCTACTAAAAAGCCCACTAACACTCCAACCAAGAAACCAACCAATACACCTACTAAAAAACCCACTAACACTCCAACCAAGAGACCGACCTATACACCCACTAAAAGACCCACTAACACTCCAACCAAGAGACCGACCTATACGCCTACTAAAAGACCCACTAACACTCCGACTAAAAAACCGGCTACTCCATCAAACAAAGTATTGCTGCAGTATTATAACAACAATGCCAATGAAATGACCAGCAACATTAATGTAAGTATTAAACTTACGAATAATTCGGATTCAAGCATTCGGCTTTCGGATGTAAAGATAAGGTATTACTATACTATTGACGGTGAAAAACCTCAGAATTTCGCTTGTGACTGGAGTACCGTCGGCAGTTCCAATGTCACCGGCCGGTTTGCAAAGCTTCCTTCTTCGAGCAGCAGTGCCGATTACTACTTGGAAATAGGCTTCACAGACGGAGCCGGCAGTTTAGAGTCCAACACCAGCATAGACATTCAGACAAGATTCTGGAAGTCGGATTGGTCCAACTACATACTGAACAATGATTACTCCACAAGCTCCGGCAAAATTGCCCTCTATGTTTCAGGAAAGCTGGTTTCCGGAAGTGAGCCATAGATATTAAGAGAAAAAGAGCCAAAAGGTACAATCCTGACTTCCTTTCGGCTCTTTATCAATTTATCCGCTACTTATCCTGAAAAATCCATCTTCCATAAAGCAGATTTACTAATCCTATTTCTTCATAAAATCCTTTCGACCAGTTAATCTGTAGTATTAAAACTCTGCATTATGGACAGTTCTTGGGAAAGCTATCACGTCTCTAATATTTGTCATACCTGTAATATACATAATAGCCCTTTCAAAACCGAGACCAAATCCGGCATGCTTACAGCTTCCGTATCTGCGAAGATCCAGATACCACCAGTAGTCCTCCTTTTTAAGGTTGAGCTCCTCCATCCTCTTTTCAAGAAGGTCCAGTCTTTCTTCCCTCTGGCTTCCCCCAATTATTTCACCCACACCGGGAACAAGAAGGTCCATGGCTGCAACAGTCTTGTTGTCGTCATTCATCCTCATGTAAAAAGCTTTAATTTCCTTTGGATAATCGGTAACAAATACAGGCTTATTAAACACCTGCTCAGTCAGATACCTTTCATGCTCTGTCTGAAGGTCAACACCCCACTTAACCGGATAATCAAACTTTACCGCAGCTTTGCTGAGAATATCAATGGCTTCGGTGTATGTAACATGGGCGAACTCAGAATTTACTATGTTGCTCAATCTGTCAAAAAGCGTTTTGTCAACAAAATTATTAAAGAATTCCATTTCTTCCGGAGCATTTTCCATACAGTAATTTATAATATACTTTAGCATGTCCTCTGCGAGCTCCATATCATCGTTAATATCTGCAAATGCTATCTCCGGTTCTATCATCCAGAATTCAGCCGCATGCCTTGCAGTGTTGGAATTCTCTGCCCTGAAGGTAGGCCCAAAGGTGTATATATTCCTAAAGGCCATACAATAAGTCTCACCCTCTAACTGACCGCTGACAGTAAGATTTGTCTCCCTGTCAAAAAAGTCTTTGGAAAAATCAACTTTTCCATCCTCAGTCTTAGGCAAATTATTAATATCAAGAGTGGTTACCCTGAACATCTGGCCGGCACCTTCCGCATCGC
>DAOOJC010000356.1:0-2562 GCA_035384905.1 Acetivibrio sp.
ATAATAAAGAGGATGTATCGAAGATTATATTAACTGCTTCTGGCGGACCCTTCAGAGGAAAGAGGATGGATGAGCTTAGAAATGTATCGGTAAAGGAAGCACTGAAACATCCCAATTGGAGTATGGGAAGCAAAATAACCATTGATTCTGCAACAATGATGAACAAGGGTCTGGAAGTAATTGAAGCCCGTTGGCTTTTTGATGTTCCGTTGGACAGGATTGAGGTTTTGATTCATCCCCAGAGTATCATTCACTCAATGGTGGAATATAAGGATGGGGCGATTATGGCTCAGTTGGGGTCTCCCGACATGAGACTTCCGATACAGCTTGCACTTACATACCCCAGAAGGCTTATGAACAGCTTTTCAAAGCTTGACCTTTTGAAGAACAACAGCCTTACTTTTGAGGCTCCTGACACAGAAGCTTTTCCATGCCTTAAGCTGGCATATGAGGCATTAAGGACTGGTGGGACAATGCCCGCAGTTATGAATGCTGCAAATGAAGAGGCAGTAAGATTGTTTTTGGAAGAAAGAATTGGTTTTACAGAAATACCGCAGATAATACAAAGGGTTATGGAAAGTCACTCGGTCAAAAGTGTACCGGATCTTGATGATATAATCGGTATGGATTTATGGGCAAGAGGCAGGGTTAAGGAATTGATCTGCAATTAATGCGTTTGAAGGAGGTTTTCAATGAGACTTTTGATGGTTTTTATGGCATTCAATTTAATTATTATAGTACATGAGTTGGGACACTTTATTGTTGCAAAGCTGTCGGGTATAAAGGTTGATGAGTTTTCCCTTTTTGTAGGGCCTAAGATTTTCAGTTTCAAAAGAGGGGAAACAACGTATTCTTTAAGGGTGTTTCCCATCCTTGCCTATGTTAAGATGGAAGGTGAAGATGAGGAATCCGACAGTGAAAGGGCATTTAGCAACAAACCTGTGTGGGTGCGGGCTTCGGTTATAGCAGCGGGACCTCTTTCCAATTTGCTTTTGGCGTTCATTATTATCTGCATTGTATACACTGCCACGGGTTATAGCACCAGGACCATAGACGAGGTGCAGGTAGGCTCTGCAGCTTATAATGCGGGTATTATGGAGGGAGACACCATTATCGGTTATAACGGCAAGCACATATACGATCCGATGGAAGTGGTACAGTTTTTGTATATTTCAAAGGGAGAACCGACAAAAATTGTAGTTAAAAGAGACGGAGTAAAAGAACCCATTGAGAAAGATATTGTGCCCACAATCGAGAGGGAATACCTGTTGGGTTTTTATGCCGATCCTGCACCGGGAAAATCCAATGTTGTAGCTGATCTGGCTATGGGAGGACCGGCGGAAAAGTCGGGTATGCAGGTGGGTGACAGAATAACAGCCTTAAACGGTGCAGAGGTTACGAGTATAGAGGAGATAAAGGCTTTTTTAAAGGAAAACAAGGAAGCACCGGTGGATGTTACCGTAGACAGGCAGGGTGGCAAGCAGGTGCTTAAGGTTACACCCCGGTTAACTGAAAACTATTACCTTGGAATAGAATTCTCCAAGGTGGAGAAGGGCAGCCTTTTAGGTATTATGAGCAGTGCTGCCGGATTTACCTATTCCAATATCCGCATGGTACCTTACAGCCTGTACTGGCTTGCGACCGGTCAGGTATCCATAACGGAAATGACCGGGCCTGTGGGTATTGTCAGCACTATGAATGACGTTGCTCAAAAGAGTGAAAGCTTTATGGAGGCACTTTTGCAGATTCTTCTCTGGACGGGGCTTATCAGTGCGGCAATCGGTGCCACCAACCTTGTGCCCTTTCCGGCCCTGGACGGAAGCAAGCTTTTGATTTTGGCTATCGAGGCTATAAGCAGGAAGAAGATTCCCGTAGAAAAGGAAGCAATAATTACATCAATAGGATTCTTTATTTTGATTGGGCTTTCCATATTCGTTATGGCCAACGATATTATGAGATTTATTGTAAAATAACATTACTAATGCTGTATTTTATAGCTTTGCATAGGATGTAAGGTAATTTTCAACTAAGGTAAAATTCTCTTTGAATTGAAGTGATATAAACCCGATGAGTTTGGACGGTATTTGGAATTATTTTATGAGGGAGAAGTATTTGATGGATTACATTGAAAGGAAAAAAACGAAGAAAATAAGAGTCGGTGATGTTAGCATAGGGGGCGGATCGCCTGTTGCCGTTCAGTCAATGACCAATACCGACACAAGGGATATAAAGGCTACTGTAAACCAGATAAAGATGTTGGAGGAAGAAGGATGCCGGATAGTAAGGCTGGCAGTACCGGACAATGAAGCGGCAGAGGCCATAGGACACATAAAAAAATCTGTTAAAATACCTCTGGTGGCTGATATACACTTTGATTACCGGCTTGCCATAACAAGCATGGAAATGGGTGCCGACAAGATAAGGATTAATCCCGGTAACATCGGAGACAAAGAAAGGGTTAAAAAGGTTGTTGAGATTGCAAAGCAAAGGAATGTACCCATTCGTATCGGAGTGAATGCCGGGTCTTTGGAGAAAAATATTACACAAAAGTACGGATTGACT
>DAOOJC010000357.1:0-2548 GCA_035384905.1 Acetivibrio sp.
AGTACAAGGAACGGTCGTGACAGTGAGTCTAAAAGGCTTGGAGTAAAAAGAGGAGACGGTCAGTTCGTAAAGGCTGGGAATATTCTGGTTAGACAGAGAGGGACAAGAATCCATCCCGGTATAAACGTCGGTAAAGGCAGTGATGATACATTGTTTGCCATGGCGGACGGAAAAGTGAAGTTCTCAAGATTAGGCAAAGACAGGAAACAGGTAAGTATTATTACAGCATAGAGAATATTTAAAAATCCCGGTTTAACCGGGATTTAATTTTTATATATGAGATATACTAAGTACTATAAAAATAGTATGTTCCATGGAGTTGAGCGGTTATGTTTATTGATAATGCAAGAATATATATAAAAGCTGGAAATGGTGGAAACGGTGCAGTATCCTTTCATAGGGAAAAGTACATAAACAAGGGTGGTCCTGACGGCGGCGACGGCGGTAAGGGCGGCGATGTTGTTTTAATTGTGGATGAAGGGCTTAGGACATTGCAGGACTTCAGGTATAAAAGAAAATACATTGCCGAAAACGGTGAAAACGGGAAGGGTTCCAATTGCACCGGAAAAAGCGGGGAAAACCTGATAGTCAAGGTTCCCCCGGGAACTATAGTAAAGGATGAACAAACGGGCAGGGTTCTTGCAGACCTTATACATGCCGGGCAGCAGGTTGTGATTGCTAAAGGCGGTAAGGGCGGTGCCGGCAACCGTCATTTTGCCACATCCACAAGACAGATACCGAATTTTGCAAAGGCAGGAGACGAGGGGGAAGAGTTTTGGGCCATTTTGGAGCTAAAGCTTTTGGCTGACGTTGGACTCATTGGCTTTCCCAATGTAGGTAAATCCACGATTTTGTCAATGGTTACTGCCGCTGAACCCAAAATTGCAAATTATCATTTTACAACAATTGACCCGAATTTAGGCGTTGTAAATATCGATGCGGAGAACGGCTTTGTAATGGCAGATATACCGGGAATTATCGAGGGTGCCCATGAAGGCATAGGTCTTGGTCATAAGTTTTTAAAACATGTGGAGAGAACGAAGCTTCTGATTCATGTTGTTGATATTTCAGGCTCGGAAGGCAGAGATCCTGTAAAAGATTTTGATACAATTAATGAAGAGTTGAAGAAATTTAACCCTGCATTGTATGAAAGGCCACAGGTTATTGCTGCAAATAAAATGGATGTTACAGGTGCCAAAGAGCTGCTGGCAGTGTTCAAAGAAGTATATGAGCCTAAGGGGTACAAGATTTTACCAGTATCTGCAGCAGCGAATAGCGGTCTTAAGGAGCTTATTTATTATGTAGCACAAAGGCTTAAAGAACTTCCTGATACTGTTTTGTCAGATTTTGAGGAAAAAGAAGTGGCAGTATATAATGTTAAGGACGACGATTCTTATAAGATTTATAAGGAGAATCAGGTTTATGTAGTTGAAGGAAGCTGGATAAAAAAGCTTGTTGCATCTACCAATTTTAATGACCATGAGTCTTTACAGTATTTCCAGAGAACAATAAAAAGAAAAGGTATAGTGGAAGAACTTGAGAACATGGGAATACAAGAAGGAGATACAGTCAAAATGTACGATCTGGAATTTGAATATTTCCGGTAGTATATTCAGCTAAAAGAATTTGACAAATAGTAAATTTGTACTATTAATATAGTATTGCAAGAGGATTATTGCAAAACAATATAGACAAAAACGCCCAAAGTGTTGTAAAATATATAATATAATATAATACATGCTTGTAAAATGGAGGGGCATTAGTAAGTTTTATGGAATGTTTAAATTGTGGAAATTGTAAGATCGGTAGTACAGCGTATTATTGTTTAATGAAGAACGACTTTGTGCTGAACGAGGAAGCCACATCCCGGGTTGTTGAGAAGAGCAGATCGGGGTGGAAGAAGGGACATCCGGGTTATGAGGTCAACAGGAGGAAAAGTCGAAAAAATGTTGAGGTGTGAGGAGTAAGATTAGGGATAGAGCATTCTATCCCTATTGTTTAATGGGATTTTATAAAGAGAAATGTGGAAGAAACTTAAGTTTCCCGAATATTTTTCTTTACCGTTGTTAAGGGTAATTAAAGGACATCCATAATATCAATTATTGAATATAATGTTAAAAGTAGTGGAAAAGGAGAAAAATTATGCTTACAGGAAAGCAACGCAGTTATTTAAGAAGCCTTGCAAATGGAATTGACCCCGTATTTCAGATTGGCAAGGGTGGAGTCAATGACAATATGATAAAGCAGTTTAACGAGGCTTTGGAGGCTAGAGAACTAATAAAAGTGACAGTTCTTAAGAATTCATTGGATGATGTTAGGGAAGTATGCGATGAAGCAGCCAGACTCACAGGGGCTGAAGTAGTACAGGTTATAGGCAATAAATTTGTTTTATACAAGGAATCAAAGGAAAATAAGGTTATAGAATTACCTTAGGGGGCATGCTGCCCCCGTTTTAGTTTCTGTCTTTTAAAAGACTTTCAATTATTTCACTGTAAATTGTCTGAGAATTCTTTTTCCAGTTTTCACAGATGCGGCGTGCATCATTCTT
>DAOOJC010000358.1:0-2547 GCA_035384905.1 Acetivibrio sp.
TCTGGAAAAGTCAATTATATTGTTGTTCCATGATGTATCCCCTGAAAAAACAAACCTCTTCTCTGTGTTGTCAATTGCTACGGCAAAACACTTAACAGGGTGCGTCATATCTTTAAAAGTAATCTTCAAGTTTCCAAAATTCAAGACGGTATCTTCAGAAATAGGATTTAAGTTAAAAACACCTTTATTGTCAAGCCTTCTATATTCCTCCAAAGGCTCTGAAGGTACATATACATCAAGGGGTCTGATATCCTGTCCCCTGTTCATCTTTATCTGGATTGCGTATCTTAAAACCATCATATCCGACATGTGGTCACTGTGCAAATGAGTCAGTATTACCGCATCCAAATCCTCATGCTTTATAAATTTCTGAAGGTTGCTCAATATACCGTTTCCACAGTCTATTAGAATTTTTGTATCACCTTCAACGACAAGATACCCGGAACACGCACCCCCTGCCGATGGATACGGACCGTTATTTCCCAATACAACAAGTTTCATTAATGCCACACTCCTCCCGATTTATGTTAATAAATATTATATTTCAGTTTATCAAATAAACTCGATAAACCCAACAAAACTTATATTTTCTGCGGCATTTTACTTTGTCATTATTAATGCACCCACATAATTTTCCTTATAAGTTCAATATAAACTACTGATGATTAATCAGTTCTTCAAGGCTTTGCATATATTCTTTGTAATTGACATCCTCCATATAATTTATAAAAAGGATCTCATTTATTCCTTTTGATTCAACAAAATCAGCAACATTCTTTTCAGAAGTATTGAAATCATAAAACCTTGGGTCTATTACATATATTTCTTCATAGTGGGGCAGAAGGAAGGGTACGAAGCTGTTGCCATAGGAATCTTTTATTACCAAAAGCTTTTTCCCGTTTTTATTTTCTGTACTTATTTTGGCCCAGGTTGCATCCCCGGCACTTAAAAACACCAGATACTTATCCAGTTTTGTATCCGCATACTTCATATCAATTATATCAGCTTCACTGCATTCATAAAAGCGGTGCTTTTCGTATTTGTAATCTACAAACGGCAAATAGGCATATATGGTGTCGGGATTCTTTTCAATACTTTTATCCATAGTTTTGGCATATGTACTGCCTAAAAAATTATCAATTTGCACTGTTTCGTATTTATCAAGGGGTACCGGCTCCTCTCCCTTTGCTTCCATAAAGGCGGTATAAGCATAATATGCCCCCAAAGCTGTCCAGTGGTGATCGCTTCTGAAATAGATATATTCATCCTTGTGAAGGTTTAATACATCATACGCATTAACTGAGGTGATTCCCTCGTTGAATTTTGAGTTAAGGTACTCTATCGCATTATTCTGGGAATCGGTTATTCCCTTGTAATTCCTAAGCTGAACAAACTCACTGTTTGTAGGTGCAATCAATGAATAAATAGGCATTTTACCGTCAATTTTCTGATTGTATTCATTAAGAACCCGGGCATAAAAATCAAAGCTGTCCTTGTTAAACTTGAAGAGCTCTACGGCTTTACCGTCGATGACAATCCAGTATCCGACACCGTCGCTCTCGTTATAGGGCTTTTTTGTAGGCGTTGGTGTAAATGAAGGTTTGGGAGTATTTGCAGGCATTGTCCCATCCGGTGGGCTCGAAATCTCACCATCATTTTCTTCAGCAATTGGTTCAGGCTCTTTGTTATACTCTTTAGACTTGTCCGAAACAATTATTTTAACATCGGAATCTTTCATAAATAACGCCTGCTGAATACCGTTACTGATTTTTATAAGCCTGTCCCTCATAATAAAAGTGTCACTGTAGTATTCAGTGTATTCACTAAAATAGCTGCCGTCCAATAGTGCAGATACTTTAAACTCCGGCTTTTGCTTTAATGCCCTGTTTTCCATTTCGGATATCTTAGGCTTGTTTACATTAATAAAATTAGCAATGCCTAAAACTCCAATTATAAATAAAAATGCTATTGCATCCAACTGCAACCTTTTCATTGCAAAACGCCTCCATTATACATGTTAGTTGTGGGGTGTACTGACAAAATCTCCGGGGGCATCGAACCCCTTCGCTTTTTGGTCATTTCACTTCGTGAAATCCCATTAATAAGTGGCTTCGCATCTCTAAAACTTAAAGTAGAGAAACGGGTTGTATGATTGACCGACAAGCATAATAATAGACACTATAAGTATCGCTATGTTTACCGTTGATTTTATCAGCTGGTCGGCAGTATAAATCCCGATTTGTTTCTTCTGCAATCTCCCTTTTATTCGCCCGAAAACTGTTTTGACGAGCGGTGTACACCCTATAATTGCTATCGAAATAAATATCGCATAGCTGTTAAGGAAAATTCCTACTTCGGGACTTGACCAGGATGAAGCATTAATCCCAAACATAATTCCTAAAAACTGAAACGCCTTGTCAATACTGGTGTGATAAAAGAATACCCAGCCCACCAGTACTGCCACTACAAAATAAAGTCTCCAGATTATGTTGGGTATTTTCTTTTCAATTTTTGACATGACAAACTTTTCAATTATAAGCAGCACAA
>DAOOJC010000359.1:0-2534 GCA_035384905.1 Acetivibrio sp.
CGAGTAATATTAATTTGTACGTGAGGTAAGTAAAATGGCTAATTTGACACCGATGATGCAACAGTATCTTGAAATAAAGGAACAGTACAATGACTGTATCCTTTTTTTCAGGCTGGGAGACTTTTATGAAATGTTTTTCTCTGATGCCGAGACGGCATCAAGAGAGCTTGAGATAACGCTTACGGGGAGAGATTGCGGTCTTGAGGAAAGGGCACCTATGTGTGGAGTTCCCTTTCATTCTTCGGATTCTTACATATCTAAGCTTATAAATAAAGGTTACAAGGTGGCGATCTGTGAGCAGGTGGAGGATCCGGCACTGGCAAAAGGGCTGGTTAAGAGGGATGTCATAAGGGTGGTTACGCCCGGTACGGTAACGGATTCTTCCATGCTTGATGAAAAGAAGAACAACTACCTTATGTCGGTGTACAAAAACAAGAGCTTTTACGGTATTGCCCTTGTGGACCTTTCAACGGGAGATTTTTTATCCACCGGTATTACCTTCGGGAACACCTTTAATAAGTTAATGGATGAAATTGCAAAATTCTCACCCTCGGAAATTGTGGTAAACGGTGAGTTTTTTCATGATGAAGCAATTTGTTCGGCCGTTAAAAAAAGATTTAACGTGTATTTTTCAAGCATGGAGGATAGTTTTTTTGAGAGGGAATTCTCCCTCAATAAAGTGAAGAGTTATTTCAAGGATTTTGAAGCAAAGGAAAACACCTTTGACCTTTACATAAACGCATCGGGTGCACTTTTGGAGTATCTTGAACAGACACAGAAGATGAGCCTTAGCCATATTCAAAACTTCAACATATACAAAATTGAGGAGTATATGGTTTTAGACCTGTCTACCAGAAGGAACCTTGAGCTTACCGAAACCATGAGAGAAAAGAGCAGGAAGGGTTCTTTGCTTTGGGTTTTGGACAGGACGGTGACATCCATGGGCGGCCGCACCTTGAGAAAATGGATCGAGCAGCCCCTTATTAACCTTCACGACATAAGGGACAGGCTCAATGCCGTCGGTGAGTTTAAGGATAAGTTTATGGTGCGGATGGAGATAAGGGAGCTTTTGAAGGCTGTCTATGATATTGAAAGGCTGATGGGTAAGGTAATCCTCGGTTCTGCCAACGGCCGGGACCTTGTGGCAATTAAAAGCTCCATAGGACAGGTTCCTTATATAAAGGAGATGGTAAAAGACTTTGAGGCAAGCCTCAATGTAATCAGCCATAACGAGCTCGATACCCTTACCGATATTTATGAGCTTATTGACAAGGCCATCATTGACGAACCCCCGGTTTCGTTAAAAGATGGGGGAATTATTAAAACGGGCTTCAATGAAGAGATTGACAGGTTAAAAAGTGCATCGAAAGACGGTAAAAAGTGGATTGTGGACCTTGAGAGCAAGGAGAGGGAGCGAACCGGAATAAAGAATTTGAAGGTGGGATTCAACAAGGTTTTCGGCTATTATATCGAAGTCACGAAATCCTACTACTCCCAGGTTCCGGATCATTATATAAGAAAACAGACCCTGGCCAACTGTGAAAGGTATATTACTCAGGAATTAAAAGAAATAGAGGATACTGTTTTGGGTGCGGAAGACAAGCTTGTTGAGTTGGAGTATCAGGTATTTGCAGATGTTAGAAACAGGGTAGCAAATGAAATAGACAGGCTGAAACGCACAGCAGGGAGCCTTTCGCGGATAGATGCTTTGTGCTCTTTAGCAGAGGTGGCGGACAGAGAGTCCTATGTTATGCCTGATGTGACGGAAGAAGATGAAATAGAAATTGTTGACGGCAGGCACCCGGTGGTGGAGAAAATGACGGGGCAGGAGGTTTTTGTCCCCAATGATACCCGTCTTAACATGGGTGAGGACCAGATAGCTATTATTACCGGGCCCAACATGGCCGGTAAATCCACATACATGAGGCAGGTGGCATTGATTGTGCTTATGGCACAGATAGGAAGCTTTGTCCCTGCCAAAAGTGCACGTATCGGCATTGCGGACAGGATATTCACCAGGGTTGGTGCATCGGATGACCTGGCGGCAGGGCAGAGTACTTTTATGGTGGAAATGTCCGAGGTAGCAAACATATTGAGCAATGCCACTAAAAAAAGCCTCTTGATTCTTGATGAAATCGGAAGGGGTACAAGCACTTACGATGGCTTGAGCATTGCCTGGGCGGTTATTGAGTATATATCCGAGAAAATCGGTGCAAGAACCCTTTTTGCCACACACTACCACGAATTGACCGAGCTGGAGGAGAAAATGGATGGCGTAAAGAACTATTGCATATCGGTGGAGGAAAAGGGAGAAGATATTGTTTTCTTGAGAAAGATATTAAGAGGCGGAGCAGATAACAGCTACGGGATTCAGGTGGCAAAGCTCGCCGGTGTGCCGGAAAAGGTTATCGGAAGGGCAAAGGAGCTTTTAAAGGAGCTAAAGGATGCAGATATTACAAAGAGGGAAAACCGGGCCAAACGAGGCGGAAAGCCTATAGAAGGCCAGATTGACGTATTCTCCTTTAATGTGGAAC
>DAOOJC010000360.1:0-2527 GCA_035384905.1 Acetivibrio sp.
TAACCAGATTGTCATTTATCATAACCTCCATAACTGCCAGACCTGCAGCACAGGCAAGAGGATTTCCACCGAAGGTTGAACCATGGTCCCCAGGCTCAAAAGCACTTGCTACATGTTCCTTTGCACACAGGGCTCCGATGGGGAAGCCGCCGCCTAAAGCCTTTGCAAGGGTGAATATGTCAGGCTCAATACCCAGATGCTCGTATGCAAAAAGCTTACCGGTACGTCCCAGACCACATTGAACCTCATCAAATATCAGGAGTATTCCCTTTTCATCACAAAGCTTCCTGACTCCCTGCATATACTCAATAGAGGTAAGGTTAACACCGCTTTCACCCTGTATCGGTTCTATCATTACAGCACAGGTTGAACCGTTTATTGCCTTTTCAAGGGCTCCCAAATCATTTATGGGCACCTTTAAAAAGCTTGGGGTAAGGGGTGAATAAGGTTTTTGGTATTTATCCTGTCCCGTTGCAGCAATGGTGGCAAGCGTTCTTCCATGGAAGGATTTTTCCAGAGTTATTATTTCAAACTTCTCAGGCATACCTTTCTTTTTAAAGAAGATGCGAGCAAGTTTTATGGCTCCTTCATTTGCTTCTGCTCCGCTGTTTGCAAAAAACACTTTGCTAGCACAGGAGTTTTCTACAAGAATCTTGGCCAGCTTTGCCTGATTTTCTATATAATAAAGGTTGGAGCAGTGAATTAATTTCTCTGCCTGTTCCTTTATTGCATTGACAAGCTTGGGATGTGAGTGTCCTAAAGCACTTACCGCTATCCCCGCAAGAAAATCATAATACTTCTTTCCGTCCAGATCCCAGAGGTTGATTCCTTTGCCGTGGTCAAAACATACAGGAGTCCTGTTGCCGAATGTATTCATGAAATATTTTTTATCCAGTTCGACTATTTCATTTAGTTTCATAAGAAAAACCTCCACGAAAAATAATATTTATAATTATACATAAAAATGTATAAAAATGCAACAACTAAAATTTATACATTGAAAACTAACCGATTAAATTTCTTTTCCTCAATAATCCATGTGTGCTAAGATCCTTGAAAAGGGATTCGGTATTATTTATACACAGGAATATATATGATTTCAGAAAAAAGAAAAGGGAAGAAGTGAAATCCTACAAATAAAAATAAACCCTAAGGAATATAACTCGGGTTTATATATTACTATAAGTGTGATAGGAAAAATCCAGAAGATTACAATAACAGTACGACTCCGGCGACTGCTGTGAAAAGCAAGAGCTGAGTTAATATTATCTGAAGGCTTAATCAGAGATGCTTTTTGACACAGCTTAAAAACTCTTCCCGGATTTTATCCTTTTCATCTTCAATAGAATTGAATATGTTTGAAATAAGTATATTGTTTTCTTCATTCATTTCAGTGAACTGAAAGCCGTAATCGGAAAAGTGATCTTTTATAGACACTCTGGTGATTTTTCCTATAGCTTTTACAGTTTTGCAATCGGAAAGATAAATAGAGAATTCATAACCTTGATCTCCGATTTTATAATCCTCTCTTGAGTAGAATGCCATTCCCACCAGGCTGAGGTTATGTACAATCGCAAAGGAGTCTTCACTGGAATCAACAGGTTTGACGACTGCCCCGAGGTAGACATCATACCTTGGAAAAGTCCTTATATTTTTTAGCTTCTTGATATCCCTTATTTTCAATGTAACATAACTGGGAAAGTCAGGGCTGATTTCGACAATTTCACCTTCAAACAAAAATTCTGTTTTGGGATTGGATACTTTCAGAGTCATGTTTTGTCCCATCATAATTATGTTTTCTAGGTACTCACTTAATAGTCCGATGGTAACCATATGGTTTTCAACTTTATACACTACGTTCGGAATCCAAATATTGCTGGAAGATAATCGGGTATTAACAACCATGTCCTCTTTAAGGACTTTTGACATCAAGTCTTTCCGCAACTGAATCAATCCTCCCTGACAATAATTACTGTTTATTATCTATCCATGTATAGTGTAATTTTATACAATTTACTTATATTTATTCTTTATAAAATTCTAAAATCCTTCAAAAAGTGATTAAATTCATCATAATTTATATAATATTCACATCAGGAAAGCCGAATCATAATTTTTCATTGCTGTGGTAGAGTACTTTTTCTTTCATAATCATGGTCCCGATACCTTTGTTTGTAAATATCTCAAGGAGGAGACAGTGGGGAATCCTTCCGTCGATAATATGGGTCCTTCCGACGCCTTTTTCAAGGGCATCGATACAACCGAGTACCTTAGGGATCATTCCGCCGTCAATTATTTTTTTGTCAATAAGATCAACGACTTCCGGTGATGTCAGGGCAGGAATTATCTCATTGCTGTCCTTATGCCTTTTAACACCCGGAACGTCGGTAAGAAGCATGAGCTTTTCTGCTTTTAAAGAAGCGGCTACTTCTCCGGCGACCGTGTCAGCATTTATATTGTAGCTTTGGCCGTCCTTTCCCACACCTATTGGTGCCACGACAGGAATATATTCATCCTTTGCCAAAAG
>DAOOJC010000361.1:0-2524 GCA_035384905.1 Acetivibrio sp.
AAGGAAAATTGATAAGTTTCCTGCACAAAAGTAGTGAATGTTGTTTGACTTGATATTTCGTGCTTTTTTTAAGGTGGGGGGTTGGGAAAGGAGATAAAGAAATGGCCATAGAGGTTTTTAATAGATATGAAATAAAGTATCTAGTCGATGATGCCGCCTTTGAGAAGGTTCAAAACATACTTTGCAATTATATGGAACTGGATGAGTATAACAAGAAAACTAACTCTTTTTACACAATCAGCAATATATACTACGATACTTTTGACAATCAACTTATAAGGCATTCACTGTCGAAGCCCAGATATAAGGAAAAATTAAGGCTGCGTGCTTATGGGGTCCCTTCGTTGGAGGATAAGGTTTATTTGGAAATAAAGAAAAAGGTAATAGGCATTGTGAATAAAAGAAGATCCAGACTCACTTTAGCGGAGGCTTACAAATTTGCTGAAACTGGGAGAAAGCCCGAATACAAGGCTTATATGAATGAACAGGTGCTAAATGAAATTGAGTATTTATTTAAGAAACATATTCTTATACCCAAGCTTTATCTGGCTTATGACCGAAAAGCATACTTCGGTATCAACAACAGGGATTTACGAATTACTTTCGATACCAATATCAGATGCAGAAGAACAGATTTAAGGCTTGAATCGGGGGATTATGGTGAGAGATTACTCGACGATGGTATCTGGCTTATGGAGGTTAAGGCAGAAAAGAGTATACCCGTATGGCTTTCTAAAATGTTAAGCGATAATAAGCTTTTTAAGACGAGTTTCTCAAAATATGGAACCGAATACAAGAGAACAATTATGGAAAAGAAAATGGAAGGGGCTGAAGAGAGTTGTTGGATGCAATATTTAATGCCACAATTAACACAACACTATCCTTTAGAAGTGCAATACTGACAATTGTTGTGTCGTTTGCATTAGGATTGCTTATAAGTTATGTATATATAAAAACGCATGCAAGGGCAAACTATTCCCAGAATTTTACTCTTACTTTGATTATGATACCATGTATTATCGGTGTTATGATTTTATTGATAGGAAGTGATGTTGCAAGGGCTTTCAGTCTTGCAGGGGCTTTTTCTATTATCCGGTTCCGGAGTGCACCAGGGGATCCAAAAGATATCAGCTACGTGTTTTTTGCAATGGCAGCTGGTCTTGCTTGCGGTGTTGGATTGTTTGCGTATGCTGTATTTTTCACTGTATGTCTCTGTGCATTTATGGTTGTTTTGAGCAAAATTAATTTCGGTGCAAGAAAAACACCTTATAAAGTGCTAAAAGTTGTAGTTCCCGAAAATCTGGACTATGAGAGGGAATTTGAAGATGTTTTTAATAAGTATACAGTAAGCCATGAACTTCAGAAGGTTAAGACTACCGATCTTGGTACCCTGTATGAGCTTGTGTATTCAGTTAACTTATACTATGGTACAAATGAAAAGGAATTCATAGATGCTCTTCGTTGCCGTAACGGAAATCTTAATATTGTACTAGGAATGAAAGCAGAATCGGAGTATAATAGTTAATAGGTGGATATTTGGTGCCCCTGAGTTTTGAAAGCAGTATATCGAATAAGACGGATCAAAACAAAAGGGGCACAATGCTTCTTTACCTGCAGTTAATACCATAGTATAAGGAGAGATAAATATGTTTTGTGAAAATAAGATTCTGATAGCAAAAGGGAATACCCCGGTTTATCTTTTACCTCAAATGGCAAACCGCCATGGATTAATTGCCGGAGCAACCGGTACAGGAAAAACCGTTACTTTGAAGGTATTGGCAGAGTCCTTTAGTGATAGTGGTGTTCCGGTTTTTCTAGCCGATATCAAAGGTGATCTTGCGGGCCTTGCAGTAGAAGGAGCTGATAACCCCAAAATTCAGGAAAGAGTCGAAAAGCTTGGCATTGAAGGCTTTGAATACAGGTCTTATCCTGTTCGCTTTTGGGATATATTTGGTGAAGGAGGACATCCCGTCCGCACCACGATTTCCGAAATGGGTGCAATATTGCTTTCAAGATTGTTAGAGCTCAATGAGACCCAGTCGGGAATCATGAATATTGTTTTTAGGATAGCGGATGACAAAGGGCTGTTACTGATTGATTTGAAGGATTTACGTGCAATGTTGCAATATGTAGGAGAGAATGCCAAAGAATTTACCATTAAGTATGGCAGCATTTCTACTCAAAGTGTAGGTGCCATTCTTCGAAAGCTGATTGCTTTAGAGGATCAGGGGGGCAATTACTTTTTTGGCGAACCTGATTTGAATATTTTTGACTTTATCAATGTGACATCTGAGGGACGTGGTTATATTAATATTCTACATAGTGTCAAGCTGGTTCAAAACCCGATACTTTATACAACCTTCCTTTTGTGGCTCTTGTCGGAGTTATTCGAAAGCCTTCCTGAAGTAGACGATGTAAAAATACCGAAAATTGTTTTCTTCTTTGATGAAGCACATCTGCTTTTTAAGGATGCTCCCAAGGTATTAATACAAAAAATAGAGCAGGTAGTAAGGTTAATCCGTTC
>DAOOJC010000362.1:0-2523 GCA_035384905.1 Acetivibrio sp.
GGGCTTTATGCAGGACAATCCTTCGATTGAGTTTATTCTGTCAACCATGTAATCTCTTCTCTTTACAAACTCTGCAGCCATTGTGTCTATTATCTCCTGCGGTCCTTCAAGTGCTGCAAGGGCTGCTTTCTGAGCTATAGAGTTCGGATTGGATGTAGCATGGCTCTGCATGTTGCTCATTACTTTTGCAATTTGCTCATTTGAAGCGGTGTAGCCGATTCTCCATCCCGTCATGGAATAAGACTTGGATACTCCGTTAACCACAATGGTGAGGTCCTTTATCTTATCGTTGAAGGATGCTATGCTGACATGCTTGTATCCATCATAAATCAGTTTTTCATAAATCTCATCGGAAATAACATAAATCCCCTTGCTTACAGCCAGATCTGCTACCGCTTTCAGTTCCTCCTCGCTGTAAATCATACCTGTCGGGTTGCTGGGGCTGTTCATTATAATCGCCTTGGTTTTGTCTGTAATAGCCTTTTCCAGCTTATCTATTGTAAACTTGAAGCCTTCTTCTTCCGTTGTATTGATGTACACCGATACTGCATCGGCAAGCTTAACCATTTCCGGATAGCTAACCCATGCAGGAGTTGTAATTATAACTTCATCGCCGGGATTGCAAATTGCCTGAAACGCATTAACCAATGAGTGCTTTGCACCGTTGCTTACAACAATATTTGAAGGCTTGTAGTCAAGCCCGTTGTCCCTTTTAAACTTGTTGCAAATTGCCTGCTTTAATTCCAGGGTACCGGAAGCAGGTGTATACTTCGTGAATCCTTCATCCAATGCTTTTTTTGCCGCTTCTTTTATATGGGCAGGTGTGTCAAAATCCGGCTCGCCTGCTCCAAATCCAATTATATCAATACCTTCGGCTTTCATCTTTTTTGCTTTTGCATCTATAGCCAATGTTGATGATGGACTAATTGAAAGAGCCTTAATTGAAAGTTCCATTTTAAACCCTCCAAATTTCAATTATTATGATATTCATTTTAATATATAATATTCAATTTTGCAAGTTAATGATATGAATAATGCAAAATTATTTTTAAACATTATTGTGATCTAGCAATAAAAAGTAATATAATATCAAAATGCAAGTTTGAAATTTCATTTTTTCAATATGAAAGAAATTGTATACAATCACAAAAAATAGACCGAAGTAAAAAATACTCCGGCCATTATTAGGAAGGTCAAAAATGAAAGACCCAAGATTATTATCTTAAAACTTCTTTAATTACCCTCAGAAAATTCCCTCCTGCAAACTTCTCTATGTCCTGTGAAGAATAATTCAATTTTGAAAGTTCGTCAATTATCTTTCCAACGTCCTGTACTCCGCCAATTCCTTCTGGCAAGCTTTCAACGCCGTCAAAATCGGCTCCAAGTCCAATGTGATCCGATCCGATAAGCCCTGAAATATACTCAATATGTCTTATTATATCACTTATTGAAGCATCCTTCGAATCCTTTAAAAAATCGGGATACAGGTTTATTCCTATTACTCCTCCGTTGTATTTTACCGCATCTATTTGCTCGTCAGTTAAGTTTCTGCCATGGGAACACAGTTTTTTAGCATTTGAATGGGACACAATTACCGGGGCACCGGTACACTCCATCACATCCCAGAATCCTTTTTCCGAAAGGTGGGACAGGTCCACGAGCATTCCCAATTCATTCATCTCTCTTATGACCTTTTTCCCAAAGGGAGTAAGTCCGCCGCCGGATTCTCCGTCCTTTACACCGTCGGCAATCTCATTTCTGTAGTTCCATGTGAGGCATATGCTTCTTACCCCAAGCCTGTAAAGCATCCTTAAAACCCCCAGATCTCCCTGAAGGGCTTCTCCTCCTTCAATTGAAAGCACCGCAGCAATTTTATTGCCGTCCACAGCCTTCATTATATCATTGTAATTACAACATAACATTATATCGTCCTTATTAATCTCCACCTGCCTGTAAAACTCATCTATAATCTGCAAAGCCCTTTTTAAAGCATAAGCCTGGCAATAGGCCGGGTCAATAAAGGCTGCAAAAAACTGAACACTCTTCCCTAAAGTCTTTTGTCTTTCTATATCAATATGGCAACTATTCTTAACGAGGTTTTCTCCGTTTTCCATTATCTTTGTGATTGTATCGCAGTGGGCATCAACGAAAATCATGTTACACCTTCCCATACACATTGATTCTAAAAAAACACATTAATACAAAACAAAGCAAACACCCTTTTATATTTCCTGAATACTGTAAATTTCAACAATAATTCATAGGCTTATTTATGCTTTTCATTTTATCAAAAATTTCAATAATAATCTATGCATTCTGATTATATTATATGTTATAATTGGTTTTGAGCCTGCCGAGTTAAATTCCGATACCTTTTTTTCGGCAAAATAAAATATTAAGGAGCGGTAACCCCTATGTTCAATAAAGACAGGAAAATCCCTTATATTAAGTACTTACCGTTAATTACTATTTCATTTATTCTTTTCAAGTTAATTAACAATACTGGTGCACTTATGGGCGGAA
>DAOOJC010000363.1:0-2515 GCA_035384905.1 Acetivibrio sp.
GAATACTTTGAAAAACACTTACGAAAGTCCATTTAACTCTAGATACGCAAGCAATGAAATGCAGGAGCTTTTTTCTCCCGATATGAAGTTCAAGACATGGAGGAGGCTCTGGATTGCCCTTGCAGAAGCGGAAAAGGAGTTGGGACTTAACATTACCGATGAACAGATTGAAGAGCTGAAAAAATACAAGGATGATATAAATTATGATGTGGCAGAAATAAAGGAGAAAGAATTCCGCCATGATGTAATGGCTCATATACACGCTTACGGCGAACAGTGCCCAAATGCCAGAGCCATAATCCATCTTGGAGCTACATCCTGTTACGTTGGCGACAATACTGATATAATAATTATGACCGAGGCATTAAAGCTCATAAAGAAGAAACTTTTAGCCGTAATAGCGGGACTGGCGGATTTTGCATTAAAATACAAAGACCTTCCCACACTGGGCTTTACCCACTATCAACCGGCACAGCTTGTTACTGTCGGAAAAAGAGCCACCCTATGGATTCAGGATCTTTTGATAGACCTTGAGGACCTTGAACATCTTCTTTCCAACATGAAACTGTTGGGCTCAAAAGGAACTACGGGTACACAGGCCAGTTTCTTGAACCTGTTTGACAATGACCATGAAAAGGTTCGAAAACTCGATGAACTTATTGCAAAGAAGATGGGGTTTGACTGTGTGTTCCCCGTATCGGGACAAACATATACCCGAAAGCTTGACAGCCGTGTTCTTAACGTACTGAGCGGTATTGCACAGAGTGCATACAAATTTGGAAATGACTTAAGGCTTTTGCAAAGCATGAAGGAAATTGAAGAGCCCTTTGAGAAGAGTCAAATCGGTTCTTCGGCAATGGCATACAAGAGAAATCCAATGAGGTCCGAGAGGATATGTGCTTTGGCAAGGTATGTTATAGTTGATGCACTTAACCCTGCCATTACCGCATCGACCCAGTGGTTTGAAAGGACCCTTGACGACTCTGCAAATAAACGTATCAGCATTCCCGAAGGATTCCTTGCGGTAGATGCCATATTGGGTATATACATCAATATTACCGATGGGCTGGTGGTTTACCCCAAGGTTATTGAAAAGCATATTTTAGATGAACTTCCCTTCATGGCAACGGAAAACATAATGATGGAAGCAGTAAAACGCGGGGGAGACAGGCAGGAGCTCCATGAGCGTATCAGGGTTCATTCCATGGAAGCTGCAAAACAGGTTAAGGTAGAAGGAAAAAATAACGATCTTATAAATAGAATAGCTGCTGACAAAATGTTTGGTCTCAACATTGAAGAGATTAATGCCGTACTTGATCCAAAAAACTATGTGGGAAGATCGCCGCAGCAGGTGGAGGAGTTTATCGACGAGTATGTAAAGCCTGTTCTTGAAAAAAACAAGGTTGAAAATATAAAGGTTGATCTAAGGGTATAATATGTGTTTGTTTCAGATTTGAGGATACAGGAGGAATCAGCTGTGATTAATAAGTATAGTAATGAACCTCTATACTCTCAACTAAAAAACATAATTATTGAAAAAATCGAAAAGGGTGAGTATCCGTCCGGTTCAAAAATACCATCGGAGCAGGAACTGTGTGATTTTTACGATATCAGCCGTCCTACAGTCAGACAGGCCATAAGTGAACTGACAAACAGCGGTTATTTATATAAGGAAAAGGGAAAGGGGACATTTGTTTCGAATCCCAAGACAGTAGTTAATGCCAAGTCATATACGGGTTTTACCGATTCAATTCTTGACAACGATATGGCCGGTGAAAGGAATATAATATCCATAGAGACATTGACCAACAGGGATCTGCGGTTGCTTGACGAGGTATTCTCTGTCGGTAGTAATCAGGTTGTTGATTTTGCGTGTTTTAGTTATACAGGAAAAATCAATGATGACTTGATTTCACTGAATACCTCGTATATACCGCTAAATCTTTTTCCCGATATTATAGAGGATGTCAAGAAGGGAAAATCCTCCTTTGATATTCTGAAGGGTAAATATCCGCTCTTACCCGCAAAGACAAGAAGCACTCTTGAGGTGGTGTATACCGAGCAATTTGAAACACAGTATCTGATGGTTCCACCGGGACAGGCCCTTATAAAAATATCCAATATAATCTCCTCAAAGAGCGGCCAGGTGGTGGAGTATGTGATTTCAAAGTACAGGGCAGACAGATGCAGGTTGTTGTTTGAAAACAGCAAATAGTTTTGTGTGCATTTCAAACATTATTAAGCAATCTGCAGGAGGCCTGTCGATATTTTTCTTCACTTGATTTTAATTCCCCAAATCTGCTGTCCCCGGGTTCCCACCACAATCATATCCTCATATATTGCCGGAGAACCTTCAATATTTGCCTGAAGGGGTATTTTATCCAGAATCTTTCCGCTTATGCCTTCTATGAGATACATAAATCCCCCGGAATCGCATTGTATGATGTAGGACTTGCCTTCGGGCGTATACACAGCTACAGGGGAACTCCAGCAGTAATAGTCCGATTCTATGGTC
>DAOOJC010000364.1:0-2513 GCA_035384905.1 Acetivibrio sp.
CCTGACCTCTCGCCCCATAAGTACAGCCAAAACCGTTATAAGCAACCCACAAACTGTTTTCTGCTGTCCGGCAATTACTAATCAATGCTTCAGGATTTAGCACCAAAATCTTATTTTCATAGTTATATCGGTCACTTCCTGCAATACAATCATCTATGCTGAGTGCTTTGCTGTTCTGTCTGATTTTTAACCTCTCCTCAATATGATGGCCCAGAACATAAATCGTCGGGATATGCAGTTTGGTTGCCAAATCAATCTCACCCTGCATTCCCTGCGATATTTCATCCCCGCACACCCAAATTTCATCACAACGCTTTAACAGTTCCAACCCCATTTTTAAGCCCTGTACCCTCTGTTCGGGAATGGTATCTTGCAGATAAGCTGTAAAAATCGTATGGGGTGCCAATGGTATTACATCACATCCGGCAGCATACTCGCAGTATCGGTGTGCTTTTTTTATATTTTCCTCAATTGCTCCCCTTAAAGGGGAACAGATATATACCAGTTTCAAGCCATTTCACCTCCGTTTATATAAGGCAAATAACCGCCCTGATGTTTTATCAAGGCGGTTATCATGATGATTTTACTTATTCAAAATAGTAATTTACAGAATAGGTAATGTTAGACTTGTTATACATACAATTATGGTTAGTATAGTAGTAGAACTCCAGCTTGGAATAAGTGCCTGCCGGTAGATTTCTTTGGAAAGTAATGCCATTAGTGGTTGTTCTGTAATCAAGCTGTTCCCATGTATTTGTTTTAATGTTATATCCTCTTACTCGTCCAAAATCACTTCCGCTGTGTCCGCTGACAGGCGGTACAGTAAAGGTGTACTGCGTAATAGTAGCGCCCTCCAATCCATTTTCCATGATGACTGAATCCGGACCAGTCAGCACCATACCGCCACCATTGGTAGAATCTGACACAAAAAATACAATAGCCGACCACGTAGATTCAGCACCGGTACTGTCAACTGCCTTAACCTTCACTACATTTTTGCCCAGTGGATAAACATAAGTTTGAGCAGGACGGTTTTCCCAAACATAGGTTATGGCATCCCCATCTGCATCAGTAGAAGTTGCTGTAATTGTAACAGGTGTACCTGGTGTAACGCTGTTGCCGGCTGGTGTTCTTGTAATCACCGGTGCCGTAGGTGCAGAATTTTGGATAGTAAAGGTCACTTCTGACCACTCAGAAACACCGCCATAATTGTCTTTTGCTCTTGCTCTAACAGTATGAGTACCTACAGGATAGTAATTGTCCTGAGCCTTTCCGTCGTATTCATAGGCAATTTCATCGCCGTCAGCATCGGTGCTGGTTACAGAGACGTTGACAAGGAATTTCCCGTCTTTTGCATTTCGGGTAACATCAGCCACAATAGTTGGCTTTGTCGGTGTTGCATTGCTGACAGTAAAGGTTACGTCTGTCCAGTCGGAAGCACCGCCAAAGTTATCCTTTGCTCTTACTCTTACCGTATGAGTACCAACGGTATAATAGTTATCTTCAGCCTTTCCACTGTATTCATAATTGATGTCATCTCCATCGGGGTCGCTGCTGTTGGCATAAATCTCAACAAGAAATTTACCACTACTAAATGTACGGGTTACATTGGCGTTTGCAACCGGCTTTGTGGGAGCTGTATTAATTACTTCAACGCTCTGTTTTGAGGTGAATGTTCTGCCAAGCTCATCAACAACGGTGGCACTCAAAATATAGTTTCCCGGTGTACTGATTGTCACAGTTCCGCCGTGGTTTCCCAAATTACCCTGTATATTGCCATCCAACGGTATAGATTGCCCGTCTTTTTCAAGGCTCCAAACAATATTTTTGCCACCAGGATTTGCAGCCTGACTGACTGTTACTTCAAATGGTACTCCTGTACGTACACTGCTCGGCATCGAGAAATCACAATTTATCAATGGGTAAACGCTGATTTGTGCGCTATAGCTGAAAATTCTGCCTAAAGCATCGGTCATTGTTGCGGTAAGGAGGTATTCACCTTCCTGCATTAGACGGATTTTTCCACCTTGTTCATTCATCGTTCCATTGACTGACTCATCCCATTTAGCAGGCTGACCGTTTCTCATTAAACTCCATTCAATCGGTAGCACTCCCATATCGCCTGTAGTGCGAATATCAATATCCGTATCTGTATGGGCAATCTGAGGAAGATTAAATTCTATGGAGAGGACAGGGAGAATCTCGATCTTATTTTCACAATTGAATTGGAATACTCTTCCGGTTTCATCTGTCACACTTGCTTCAATGCCATAGTTTCCGGCAAGTTTGAAACGAATGTCTCCACCATTATTCCCAAGTGTGCCGTCAATATAGGTATCCCAATCCTGAAAACCTTGCATATTGTTCACATACCATTTAACTGTCAATCCGTCCATATCGGCAGTTGTAATGTTGACGGTAATAATATCATCGGTATGAGCAGCTTTGGGCAAAGTAAATACAAGCTGCGGAATCGGATATACCTTGATTTCATTACTATTTTTAAAACTTCT
>DAOOJC010000365.1:0-2503 GCA_035384905.1 Acetivibrio sp.
CTTTTATGGCACCGATAGACATTATTGCATGGGACAGTGTTGCCTGAAGCTTGTCAAAAACCGGTTCACCAAGGCCTGCGGGTACTCCCCGGGCTATTATTTCCACAACGCCGCCGACGGAATCTCCTTCTGCTTTGATTTTTAACAACTCATCCATCATTTCCTTGGCTTTATTCAGATCAGGGCAATTTAAGTCATTTTTTCGGTAATTGGCTTTTGCCGTTTCATAAGTAATGTTTTCTGCTTTTATTCCATGTATTTCGGTTACAAACGCAATCACGTCAATACCCATTGTGTCTAAAACAGCCTTTGCAACTGCTCCCCCGGCAACCCGTGAGGCAGTTTCCCTGCCGGAAGCCCGGCCGGCACCGATATTATCGGCAAACTGACCGTATTTCTTAAAAAAGGTATAGCCAGCCTGACCTGGTCTTATTACCTCATTGTAACTCATGTGCTTTTTTAAATGTTCATCCTCAATAACTCTGTTAGGAATAATCATTCCCACAGGTGCACCAGTGGTAATATCATTCTCCATAACTCCGGAAAATATAAATACTCTGTCCGATTCTTTTCTTGGTGTATCCAAGGCTGATTTGCCAGGTTTTCTTTTATCCAGTTCTTCCTGTATAAGTTCACTTGTAAGCTTGATTCCTGGGGGAACGCCATCTACAATAGTCATTAATCCGCCGTATAATTCTTCCGGTATGTCAGGGTTTTTACGAAAGCCACCTGCATAAGACTCCCCACAGGTAGTTACCCTGAATATTCTGCCAAATGAATTTCCTACCATCCTACCTTCTCTCCTTTGATTTCATAAATATAATTACTTCTGGTTTTAAATTCATTATAAATACTCGTTATTTCCGTTACTATTGAATCAACACTTTTATTAGTGCAATCAATTGTTACATCGGCATATTTTTCGTAAAGTGGTTCTCTTTCTGCGTATATATCGGCAAACCCCTGTTCGCTGTTTCTTGCAAGCCTTCTTCCGGGAGCAAGCCTTTTTTCAAGTTCCTCCAACTCCTGCTTAAGATAAACAACAATACCGTTCTTCTTGAGGAACTCCATTGCAGTTTTATTATATACAACGCTTCCGCCGGTAGATATAACCCGGTTGTTTAAATCCAGTTCCAAAAGTGTTTGCTCTTGAATTTGAAGAAACCTGTCGAGCCCATCCTGGGCAACAATATCCTTGAGCGGTTTGTTTTCTTTTTCAAAAATTATCATATCGGTGTCAATAAAACTCATGCCAAGAGCTTGTGAAAGCGGCTGTCCGACTGTAGTCTTACCGGAACCGGGCATACCGATTAAAACTATGCTGTTTGTTTTCATAATGATCTCCCTTAAAGTAAAACGCTTTTATAAGCTTAGACAACGCAATATGCAAAAACATATTGCGTTGTCCATATCACTAATGTTTTATATATAGTATTATACACATAAACTGACAGAGGTCCAAGATAAATTTTAAAATTTTTCTTACCTTTCTTACTGGTTTGGGAATCTGCCAAATAATATTTTATCTAATACTTACTCGGGATATACAAATCATAAACATAGACAACGCATCCGTCACTTTCCATGTTAATACCTATACCGACATATTCATGACCTCCCAGTAAAGTGGAACTTCTGTTTTTCATCCAGGACTCAATTACAAACATGCTGTCCATCTGTCCTTTTGCAATGAGTTCTGAAACGGAATTGTAATTAATTCCGGCATTTCTCATTCTATCGGAAACGACCTGACCGTTTGTGTCGGTGAAGTCAAAATAACCTTTTTCAACCATGTCCTTGCAAAAAGCTCTTGATAATGCTGCCATTTCATCGGACCATTTGAAAGGATCTTTTCCATGTCTTATCCTATATGCATTGGTGATATCAAAAAGCTCCATTTCATAGCTTTTACGCAGTCTATCACTGGGAGTGCCATAAAATCCTTTTAAGGATTGCTCTGTGGCATAATCAATCATCATAAAAGCTGTAACTTCAATGTCACTCTGCAGATTATAAAAAAGATATGTATAATACTCATTATTTTTTTTGTATACCTTCCATTCATCCTTGTTGTCCATTCTGTAACTGGTACTTCCCTTAGTGATGCTTGATAAAGGGGTTCCAAGTTCCTCTTCCACTGTGGATTTAGGTGTTCCGATTCCAATATTGTCATTGAGCTTGTAATACAGAGAGTTTGAATATATTCCTACGGTCTTGCCGTCTTTTATGCCAATCTGGAGATATTTGGCGAGATCATTATTGTATATATACCAATCAAAGCCGTATCTGCTTAGATCAATGCGGTCCGGTTGACCGAATCTGTTTGTTATGGTATTTACCGATGCCCCCATTAAGTCATCCAACCTTACAGCATCTGGTCTTATGCCGTTAACGGGAAATTCTTTAATTTTTCGAAGCAGGTACCTTTTTAGCAATGTAAAATCGGTAGAATTTACTTCCCCATCACCATTTAAATCTGCATATACAGTGTTATTAATAGTAG
>DAOOJC010000366.1:0-2503 GCA_035384905.1 Acetivibrio sp.
TGTACTACCCATTCCTTTTTTATGGGCAAACAACTGCAAATTTACTTTAATCATCGGTTAACACCTCCTTATCTAAAACCGATACATATCTTCCATACGAATGTTCAATTTGCTTAAAACCCAATATAATTGTCTCAAGGATAATTTCAGCCTTATGCTCCTTGTCTTTCGGGATATCATCCGGAACAACGCATTTCATATATCCGTTTTTTTCCGTATGACCATTGATACCGGTAAACTCTAAGAGTGCACCTGCTGCCGTATACGCAAGGGCTGAGACCGCCGCACAAACTATATCACTTCCTGCTTCCGAAAACCCTGCATGTCCCTTTACCGTAAAGCCTCGAATCAAATTCGCACTATCCCTGATGACTTTTATTTTAATCATTTTTTACTTCAACCTTAAGCATTTATCTTTTCAATTTGTACTTTTGTATAAGGCTGTCTATGACCTTGCTTTTTTCTGTATCCTTTTTTGGACTTATATTTGAAAACAATAATTTTCTTATCCTTTCCATGTCCCAGAACTTTACCTGTAACAGTTGCATTTGCAATGAAAGGATCACCAAAGCTAGCATTTCCGTCCTTCGACACAGCAACAACCTTGTCAAAAGTCACTGAAGATCCCTCTTCATTGAGAAGCTTCTCAACAAAAACAACATCTCCCTCGTTAACCTTGTACTGTTTTCCGCCTGTTTCGATTATAGCGTACATAAAAACACCTCCCTACCCAGTCTCGCCGATAAAGGCAGTATCAATAATACCAGAACTATTGATAGCATTTACAAAACCTGTACCGAGCGGCTACCGAAGTATTTTATCACACAAGAGAGTCAATGTCAATCTCTTTTATTTTTATCTCGTCATGCTTAACTTCCAGTGAAGGCTTGATTACCACTTTCTTATTAAATGAATTCTGTATTCTTGCCAGATTGTCATTGGCTCCATCCTGTAAAACCTCAGCCACTGTCGGATAGACCTCAACCAATATGGCATTTGCTATGGTCATTGTTAAATACTTTATTATTCTTTTTTCAACATCCCTTGCCACCGATTCCGGTGACAGAATTCTGCCGGAACCTTCACAATATGGACAATTATACAACACTACGGATTCAAGACCCTCTCTTACCTTTTTTCTTGTCATTTCAATAAGCCCGAGTCCTGTCATTCCCACAACGGTAGTCTTGGTACGATCCTTTTTCAACACCTGCTTTAATATTTCAATAACCTGCCGTTGGTGCTCAGGTTCATGCATATCGATAAAATCAATGATAATAATGCCTCCGACATCCCTTACCCTGATCTGCTTTGCGATTTCCTTGGCAGCTTCAAGATTGGTTTTTAAAACAGTGTCTTCAAGATTGTTAACACCGACGTACTTCCCGGTATTAACATCAATAACCGTCAGTGCCTCAGTTCTTTCTATTATGAGGTATCCACCGCATTTTAACCATACTTTTTTGGCCAGTGCCTTCTGAATCATTGCATCAATCTGATAATGTTCAAAAAGGTCAATATTCTTGTTAAAATACTCAACCCTGAGTTTTAATGCAGGAGAAAGCATTTCAACAAGCTCAAGTACCTTATTGTATTCCTGTCTGTCATTTATAACAAATCTATCAATATTCCATGTGAAAATGTCCCTTACAGCCCTATAAATTACGCTGAGCTCCTTGTGCAGGCACCGTGGAATGGGACCGTTTTGTTCTTTCTGCTTTATCTTTTTCCAGAGCTTTACTAAAAAATTAATATCACTTTTAAAATCGTCTTCTCTCTTTCCCTCTGATACAGTTCTAACAATAAGTCCCATATTTTCAGGTTTTATTTTTTCAGCAATTTTTTTGAGCTTCGCCCTTTCTTCTTCCTGTTCTATCCTTCTTGATATTCCTACATAATCGGCATTGGGCAAAAGCACCAACTGCCGCCCCGGTAATGTAATATGAGTGGTAACCCGTGGTCCTTTCGTCCCAATAGGCTCCTTCGTCACTTGAACAGTTATTTCCTGCCCCGGCCTTAAAATCTCTTCAATGTTATAGCTTTTCACATCGTTGTACATCTCATCTTCATCTTCAGAAAACTCTTTTTGAGATACAGCATCCCCAACATATAGAAAAGCATTTTTCTCATAACCAATATCAATAAACGCAGCCTGCATGCCGGGCAAAACACTGGCAACTCTTCCTCTGTAAATATTCCCTACAAGTCGTTCCTCCCCATCTCTTTCAATGAATATCTCGACCAGTTCTCTGTCTTCAAGAAGGGCTACCCTTCGTTCGTTAAGCCCAACATCTACAATTATCTCACTAACCATTCTACCACCTCATATAGATAATATTACACTACCATTAAGCGGATCCATTAGTTTATCTTTATCTCCCGTAAAAAGACCGGACCGATGAATTTTTAATATGTCAAAGCCGTAACCGGAATAATCCGCAAATGCCTTTATTACAAATTCAGGTTTTAAGTTTGCTGCACTTCCGGCAGCAAGCAGCATTTT
>DAOOJC010000367.1:0-2491 GCA_035384905.1 Acetivibrio sp.
AATTGCTTCTAAAAGATTCATAATCTGCGAAATAATTAGAATTATTTGGCGGAATTCCCGGGCTTTTTCATAATTGCCCAGATTTCAAAAATGAATCCTGCGAGAACAACTATGGGTGCAAGAGTTATCCTTCTGAAGCTGAAAATCTTCTCACTGAAAACATTGGGATCGTCTGATCTGCCTCCAAGCATAAGCAAAAATCCTGTTACAATTATGGCAAATCCGATAGCGAGTAGCTTGTAATTTTCCCTGCCAAGGGCGAAATTTTGTTTTTCCTTGTCGTCATTTTTAGGTGCCATGATTCAATTATATAGTTTGTCTTCAGAAATAACAAGATATCTGTTAACTGATAAATAAGTTGAAACCAGGTTGATCAGAATTCCCAGAATTATCAGTACAACACATAGAATAATTAGGAGTTTTGTACTTTCAAAAGAAAACATCATATAAAACTCTTTCTCAATAAGATATAACAAGCCCATGAGTAAAGTCATCGCGATCAGTGCTGCAAGTACCCCATGATATACACTTCTTATAAGAAATGGCTTTCTTATGAATGATTTTGTGGCTCCCACAAGTTCCATTGTCTTTATAAGAAACCTCTTTGAATAGATAGCCAACCTTATTGTATTGTTTATTATGGTTATTGCAATAAGGAAAAGGAAAGTGCTTATAACAAGAAGAAACAGGCTGACTTTTCTGACATTCTCGTTAATAAGGAAAAGTAGTGACTCTTCATAATAGACTTCCTTAACAAAAGGGTATTCAAGAACATATTTTTCAATCCTTGCGACACTGTCAGGGCTTGTATATCCAGCATATAGGTACACATCAATTGATGGAGGCAATGGATTATCTCCGAGGAAACTTATAAAATCCTCCCCCAGGTCTTCTTTCATTTTTGAAGCAGCTTCATCTTTTGATACATAAACAGTCGATTTTACATAAGGTTTTGCATCCAGATCCTTTTGAAGCATCCTGATATCAGCCTCCCTGGCGTCATCGTCAAGCATTACAGAGAAAGAGAGGCTTTCCCTGAAGTAATCTGAAAGTTCTTTTGCGTTGATCAGTACAAGTCCAAGTATTCCAAGAAGAAAAAGGACAAGTGAAACACTAATAACAAGTGTCAGGTATGATCCTCTTAATTTTGCGTTGGCAAATCCTGATTTCTTATTCTTCACAGTTGTTTCTTAATCAACAATAGAAATCCATCCAAACTCATCCTCATCATCTCCGAACTGAATGGCAGTAAGTTTATTATACAGCTTCAGGGTAACCGGCCCCGGATTCCCATCTCTGCAGTACTCATAGACCAGATTCTTGTCAGGATCGAATATTTTTCTTATTGGACTGATAACCGCTGCAGTTCCGCATGCCCCTGCTTCAGTAAATTCACCCAGTTCCTCAACCGGCACCTGCCGTCGCTCAGTTTTTATACCAAGAGTCTGAGCTAACTCAAGCAGGCTCATATTTGTTATTGAGTTCAATATTGATTCCGACTTTGGAGTAATATACGTATTGTTCTTAATACCAAAAAAATTGGCGGGTCCGCATTCATCGATATATTTTTTTTCCCTGGCATCAAGGAATATAGTGCTTGCATAGCCCCTTTCCTTTGCTACCATCCCAGCCCTAAGGCTTGCTGCATAGTTTCCTCCCACCTTGAAAACGCCGGTGCCTTTAGGTGCTGCACGGTCATAATCCCTGCATATAAGCATGTCGACCGGCTTTATGCCACCTTTGAAATATGGTCCGACAGGGGTTACAAACACAATAAAAACGTATTCTGCCGACGGTTTTACTCCTACTTCAGCACCGCTCCCGTAAAGAAGAGGGCGAATATAAAGAGTTGCACCCGAACCGTATGGAGGAATGAATCTCTTGTTCATATGAACAACTCTGAAGACAGCTTCCTTAAACCTTTCAACAGGGAATGGTGCCATTTTTATACCCTCAGCAGAAGATACCATCCTTTTTGCATTTTCTTCCCAACGGAACAACCTGATCCTGCCATCTTTACCCATATATGCCTTGAGACCCTCAAATGCTTCCTGGCCGTAGTGCAGGCCGGTTGCGGCTATATGAATGTCAATGTATTCAGATTCAGAAACAATCAGATCTCCCCATTTCCCGTCCTTATAGAAACAACGTATATTAAAATCCGTCTTCATGTAACCGAATGGCAGATTTTTCCAGTCTAAATTCTCCATACTCGATCTCTCTTTTAAAACATCCGGTAAAAGTACATTTTTAATGATAATCTTCTATAGTATATTCCTAAAATGAACTATTAATTGTGATCCCGCAGTGAATTGATTTGTTCCTCAATTGAAACACTTCGCAAAAGCCTGGCAGTTCCTGTAAGAAAATCATGGCTAACAAGGAGATGCTTTTGCATTTCAACCCATCCTTCATTTCCGATCTCCAAACCATGTTCAGCCCTCTCCTTTAACAGCTTCCCGGACAAGTAAATAAAATCATCACGGCCGAG
>DAOOJC010000368.1:0-2458 GCA_035384905.1 Acetivibrio sp.
TGTACCGGATATAAGGGATAAGAGCATAAGTGATGCCAAAAAACTTTTAAACCAGATGGGATTGAAGTGTAGGATAGAGGGAGAAGGTTATGACGACAGTACCGTCATAAAAGATCAAACACCGAAACCCGGTGCACTGCTTGCGAAAGATTCTGTTGTTATTGTGTATACAAATAAGCAGGAAGAGGAAATAATGGTTAAGGTACCTGATGTTACTAATAAAACCATTGATGAAGCTACGCAGTCTTTAAATGCTGCCGGATTGAACATTAAAGTTGTCGGTAACGGAACAGCGGTGCGGCAAAAGGTTGAACCGGGAACTGAGGTTCGCCAGGGAGAAGTCATAGAGGTTGAGTTCTTGTTCCTCGATGTGCACTGATGGCTTTGTAGACTTTGAGAGAAGTAAATTGGACGGGAGGTTTTGTAAATGAAACTTAAAGAGCTCATTAAGGGATTGAAGGTTGTTGAGCTTGAAGGGGATATGGAAATTGAGATAGGAAGTATTGCATATGACTCAAGAAAGGCAAAGGAAGGCTCGGTTTTTGTATGTATAGAAGGTTTTAAGGTTGACGGGCATAAATATATACCCCAGGCTATAGAAAACGGCACCAGGGCGTTTATAGTCCAGAAGGAAGTTGAAATTCCCGCCGGTATGTCTGTTGTCAGGGTTGAAGATACCAGATATGCCCTGGCCGGTATTTCGGATATATTTTTCGGCCATCCCTCGGGGAAATTCAATCTTGCAGGGATTACCGGGACTAAGGGAAAGACTACTACAACCTACATGATAAAATCGGTTCTGGAAGAATACGGTCAAAAGGTTGGGCTGATCGGAACAATAGCGAACATGATCGGCGATGAGATGCTTCCGACAGATAGAACAACACCGGAAAGCTACGATCTTCAGGAGCTTTTCAGTGAAATGGTTCAAAAAGGTGTAAAAAGTGTGGTTATGGAGGTTTCTTCCCATGCCTTGGACCTCCACAGGGTAAGCTGCAGCGAGTACGATATCGGAGTTTTTACGAATCTTTCACGGGATCACCTGGATTTTCATAAAACCTTTGAGAACTATCTTGAAGCAAAAATCAAGCTTTTTGGAATGTGTAAAAAAGGATTGATTAACATTGACAATGAATTCGGAAGAAAAGTGGCAGACAGTGCCCGTTGTGAGGTATATACAATGGGTATTGACAGTGAAGCGGATGTCAGGGCGGTGGACATTGTGACCCATCCCAACAGTGTTGATTTCAAGGTGGTATCTCCCTGGTTTGAAGGGAAAATCAGTGTTAGTATTCCCGGAAAGTTCAGTGTTTATAATGCCCTGGCTGCAATAGGAAGCTGTGCATTGATGGGAGTGCCTTTTGAGTATATACAAAAGGGACTGGCGGGTGTCAGGGTACCGGGAAGGTCAGAAATTGTCGATATAGGAAAAGACTATACCGTTATGATAGATTATGCCCATTCCCCCGACAGCCTGGAAAATATTCTGACTACCGTTAAGGCATATGCACCGGGAAGGGTTGTGTGTGTGTTTGGCTGCGGAGGAGACCGCGATAAAACCAAAAGGCCGGTTATGGGCAGAATATCGGGACAATTGGCGGATTTTACGATTATTACCTCCGACAACCCGAGGACAGAGGACCCGGAAATGATAATAAATGATATTGAGGAAGGAATTAAAACTACCGGTGCTACATATATAAAAATTGTGGATAGGCGTGAAGCTATAAAATACGCATTAATGAATGCAAAGCCAAAAGACATTATTGTTCTTGCAGGTAAAGGACATGAGAATTATATAATACTAAAAGATAAAACAATACATTTTGATGAGAGGGAAGTAATAAGGGAAATACTCAATGAATCTATCAATTAAATTGCCTGGAGGAATATTAAATGGAGAATTTAAATTGTCAAGAGATAATAAGAGTAGTAAACGGGACTTTGTTGTCTGGTGATATCAACACGGTATTTGATAATGTTAGTACTGACTCCAGAAACATAAAGCAGGGAGACTTATTTGTTCCTCTTGTGGGAGAGAAGTTTGACGGGCATGACTATATTTCGCCTTCTTTTGAGAAGGGGGCATTGGGCAGCCTTACACAAAAGGACACCGGTGTTTGCTGCGACAGAGTTTTGATAAAGGTTTCCGATACCTTGAAGGCTCTTAGAGATCTTGCTGCATACTACAGGCAGAAATTTAACATTCCCTTTGTAGGTATTACCGGAAGTGTAGGCAAGACAAGCACAAAAGATATGGTGGCCGGTGTACTGCAGAGGGGCTTTAGAGTGCATAAGACCCAAGGCAATTTTAATAACGAAATCGGTGTACCCCTTACGGTTTTTGGGCTTGACCCCTCTCATGAGGCTTGTGTTGTTGAGATGGGGATGAGTGGCTTCGGGGAGATAAGCCGGCTCACTTCAATTGTAAAGCCGGATATTGCAATAATAACAAACA
>DAOOJC010000369.1:0-2454 GCA_035384905.1 Acetivibrio sp.
ATTGAATATTCTAAAGGGTATGGACAGGAGCCTTGCCGGTCCGACTGTCCCGCCCAACGGACTTGTTTTATATGAGGTGGAGTACTGAAGAAATAGACTTAATGGGATTTTGTTTTAGGTGCAGGTTTTGCTTGGCGGAATTTTATATTCAACAAGCTTAACCTGCCTGTGTGTTAATAAAAAGGTTGTGTTCAAATGAGTGATGATAAAAAAGAGTTAAAGGTGTCCATCAGGAATCTTGTTGAATTTGTGCTCCGCTGCGGTGATATTGACAGCTCTTTTGGAGGAACCAACCGGGCGGTCGAAGGTACAAGGCTTCATAAAAAGATTCAGAAGGCTCAAGGCGAAGAATACAGTGCCGAAGTAACCCTTAAAACTGCAGTGGAGTTTGAGGGTTTTTCTCTTGTGGTTGAAGGACGGGCTGACGGTATAATAAATGAAAAAGGCTGTTTTACCGTTGACGAGATAAAGACCACTACCATGCCCCTTGATTCTATAGATGAGGACTTTAACCCAATCCACTGGGCACAGGCCAAATGCTATGCTTACATCCATGCTTTAAACGAGAATTTAAATGAGATAAATGTAAGACTGACCTATTGTCATTTAGACACGGAGGAAATAAAATATCTGACCAAAACCTTTGATTTTGCGGAGCTTAAAAAGTTTTTTTATGAACTGATTGAAAAGTATTATATCTGGGCGAAATTTGCCTATGATTGGCAGATTAATAGGAATGACTCCATTAAAGCTCTGAATTTTCCCTTTGCCCGTTACAGAAAAGGCCAAAGAGAACTGGCGGTAGCTGTTTACAAAACCATTGAAGGTGGTAAAAAATTATTTGTAAAAGCACCTACCGGTATAGGTAAGACTATTTCTACTTTGTTTCCATCGGTTAAAATTTTGGGAGAAGGGCATATCTCAAAAATCTTTTATCTGACAGCAAAGACCATTACCCGGAGTGTTGCCCAGGAGGCTTTGTCAATAATGAGGGAGAAGGGACTTCTAATAAAAAACGTAACCCTCACTGCGAAAGAAAAAATTTGTTTTATGGAAAAATCCAATTGCAAGCCTGAAAAGTGCGAATATGCAAAGGGGCATTATGACAGGATAAATGATGCAATAATGGATGTGTTGCAAGAAGAGTGTGAAATAAACAGAGAGGTTATTGAGGAATATGCAAAACGCCATAGAGTGTGTCCCTTTGAAATGTCTTTGGATTTAACCCTCTGGGCTGATGTGATAATATGTGATTATAACTATGCCTTTGACCCCAGGGTTTACCTGAAACGTTTTTTTTCAGACGCCGGCGGAGATTATGCTTTTTTGGTTGACGAAGCTCATAACCTGGTGGACAGAGCCCGCGAGATGTTTTCGGCTCAGATGTCTAAAAAGAGCTTTCTTGAAATGAAAAACGTCATGAAAGACAAAAATTCAAAAATCTCCCGAGTGCTGGGTAAACTTAATACCTTTATGCTGAAAATGAAAAGGCTTTGCGACGATAAGGACTATTATGTCAGTACCGCGGAGCAAAAGGATTTATATCCGCTTTTGAGAAATCTAATCAGTGAATGTGACAAATACCTGGCAAAAGATGCAAAGCACGGTGAGGATAACGAAGAATTCTTGCAGCTTTATTTTGATGCCTTGGCCTTTTTGAGGATATCGGAGTTTTACGATGAGAGGTATGTAGCTTTTATTGAAAAGACAGAAAAAGATGTCACGATAAGGCTTTTTTGCATTGATCCTTCAAGGCTTTTGAGTGAGGCTTTAAAGAGGGGAAAGGCGGCGGTTTTCTTTTCTGCTACGCTGATGCCGCTGGATTATTTCAGAGAAATTTTGGGAGGAAGCGAGAATGACTATATAATGTATTTAAACTCTCCTTTTGATACAAACAACCGGTGTCTTCTGGTAGCAGATGGGATATCCACCCGGTACAGGGACAGGGATCAAAGCGTCAAGGAGGTAGTGGAATGTATTAAAGCTGTGGTACAGGGCAAAAAGGGGAATTATATTGCTTTCTTTCCTTCTTACAGCTATATGAATTCGGTTTATGATATATTAAGGAACGAGGGCTTAGATATAAAAATCTATATCCAATCCGGTTCTATGTCGGAAAAGGACCGGGAGGATTTCATGGATTTATTTAAAGAAGATCCTGAAGAAACGGTGTTGGGTTTTTGTGTTTTGGGCGGTATATTTTCCGAAGGGATTGACCTTAAAAACGACAGGTTGATAGGAGCAGTAATTGTGGGGGTAGGGTTGCCGCAAATATGCCCTGAGAGGGATATTATAAGGGACTACTTCGAGAATGTTAAAGGAGCCGGATTTGAATACTCTTACATGTATCCGGGAATGAATAAGGTTATGCAGGCTGCAGGAAGGGTTATACGCTCGGAAAAGGACCGGGGGATTATACTGCTTATAGATGACAGATTTACAAAACAAAGCTAC
>DAOOJC010000370.1:0-2451 GCA_035384905.1 Acetivibrio sp.
AACCCTTGACGGTAAAAAAGTGGGGATGACATCAACCGGTGGGGTGTATATCGGGGATGAGTGCATATTGAGGGGAGACAATACCGGACCGGTAAGTGCTTCGATGGTTCTGGCTTCAAAAGAAACCGAGGCAGCAGTACTGGAAACTGCGAGGGGCGGACTTGTGAGAAAGGGTCTTGGCTATGACCTTGCGGATGTTGGTGTTATAACAAACATAGCCGAGGACCATATCGGAGTTGATGGAATTAATACCCTTGAGGAATTGGTGTTTGTTAAGTCACTGGTTGTTGAAGCGGTCAAGCCTGAAGGGTATGCGGTATTAAATGCGGATGACAGGTTCGTGGATTACTTTGCGGATAGGGCAAAAGGTGATATTATACTTTTTTCCCGCAGCAGGGCAAATCCTGTGCTGTTAAATCATATAAAAGCCGGTAAGAAGGCTATATACACGGATAACGGCATTATTTATATATTCAACGGAAAGAATGCTGTGCCTTTTATGCATGTCGGGGAAATTCCCATAACCTTTGGAGGAATTGTGGAGTGCAACATTGAAAACTCGCTGGCGGCAGTTTCAGCCCTTTATGCACTGAATATCAACCTTGATGTCATAAAAAATGGACTTGCTGCCTTCAAGCCCGATAGGGAATTCAATCCCGGCAGGTTTAACATAATTGACATGGGCAGTTTTAAAGTTATGCTTGATTACAGCCATAACCCTGCAGGGTACCGGGAGGTTGTGAAGTTTGTTGAAAAAGTGGAAGCAAAAAGGCTTGTAGGAGTTATAGGAGTGCCGGGAGACCGCGACAATTCAAGCATATACAAGGTTGGAGAGATCAGTGGCAGACATTTCGAAAAAATATATATAAAGGAAGATAATGATTTGAGGGGCAGAGCAGCTGGAGAAGTGGCGAATATATTATACGATGCAGTTATTAAAAGCGGTATTCGAAAGGACGGCGTGGAGATAGTGTATTCTGAGGATAAAGCCGTTGAAAAGGCAATCCTGGATGCAAAGCCCGGGGATTTTATCGTTGTGTTTTATGAAGATTTCGAGCTTGCCTCAGAGGTGGTTGAGAGGATAGCAAGCGAGCTTTCTCATAGTACAGTGGCTGCTGAAACTGTAATTCAGAATGTGGGATAGAGGGGATTGTTTTTGCCGAAAGAATGTTTTTCAAAAGCTCTTTGTCTTTTTATATTAATGGAGTATAATGTATAAGTAGCTGACAGCCATTTGGGTGTCAAAGTTTTAAGAGAATACAGGATGTTTTATATAAGCTGACCCGAAGAGATTTTTGAATAGAAAGAGGTATTGCTATGATAGATAAAGAGCGGATTAAGGCGGCTGTGAGGGAGATACTGATCGGAATAGGAGAAGACCCTGACCGTGAAGGAGTAATAGAAACTCCTGACAGAGTGGCCAGGATGTGTGAGGAAATATTTGCAGGACTTCATCAGGACCCCAGGTCAGTGGTGAAGGTGTTTCAGGAAGAGAATCATGAGGAAATGGTGTTGGTAAAGGACATTCCCATATATTCGGTTTGTGAACACCATTTGCTTCCGTTTGTTGGGGTAGCCCATGTGGTTTATATACCCAAGAAGGGGAAGATTATGGGGCTCAGCAAGCTTGCGAGGATAGTTGACCTTATTGCCAAGAAGCCTCAGCTTCAGGAACGTCTCAGCAGTGAGGTTGCCAATGTTATTATGGAAACCATAGATCCTTTAGGAGTTGCTGTGGTGGTAGAAGCCGAGCATTTATGCATGACAATGAGGGGTATAAAAAAGCCCGGTTCCAAGACGGTGACTTCTGCATTGAGAGGTATAATCAAGACCGATGCCAGAACCCGGTCCGAGGTTATGGCCCTCATCAACGGCCGCTAACACAGGGGGACGTACCCCTTGTGTTTGTATAAAACTGTAAAGTAAGCTCCCAAAAACGTACTTTATCAGTGGTTTCGAACCGTCCCCCGTGCTAGTCTGTCACGGGGGGACGGTTCTTCCGTGTTATTTATTAGTGGGATTTCACGAAGTGAAATGACCAAAAAGTGATGGGGGTTCGATACCCCCGGAACTTTTATTGAGATTGAGTTTTTAATCGACACTTCAGTGGAGGTGGAATTCTCCACTGAAGCTTCAATGATTGACTAGGCAACCGGTTTATTCTTCATATAAATCTTCATCCGTGTCAGAATACTCAAGAATGTCTCCAGGCTGACAGCTTAAGACCTTGCAGATGGAGTTCAGGGTGGAAAACCTTATAGCTTTTACTTTGCCGGTTTTTAAATTTGAAAGATTAACGTTCGATATTCCGACTTTTTCCGCCAGCTCATTAAGCTGCATTTTTCTATCTGCCAATACCCTGTCAAGACGAATGATAATAGCCATTATATTCACCGCCTTGTACAATTAATATTGTATTAAATCAGTGACCGAAGCCACTGTTCGACCCAT
>DAOOJC010000371.1:0-2446 GCA_035384905.1 Acetivibrio sp.
ATGACATTAATTACATTAATGGCACATAGAGGATAAAACAATCGTTTGATTCTTCTTTCATCATGAAATACCTGAAAATGAGCATATGCCACCCACAATGATGGTAAGACCGGGTTCAGAAGAAAAATCAGGAAATTCCCGATATGATTGAATACAGGATAAATAGCAGAGGTATTTCCGTCAAATCTGCCTAATATATCTATGCCAAGCATCAAAGTAGTGATATGCAATATCCACATATAAAGCTTGTCCGACATAGAATCCTTTTCAAAGAATTTTAATGCATGAAAATAGATAATTAGAAGTATCGCAATAGAATATATGTTAAGTGCTATATTATTTCCCAGACTCATTAATGTTCACTCCGTGTTAAGGTCACCTAAGGCAACTATTTCTGAAAATCATACAATATAATCAATCATATCCATCGTACGTTATAAAGCTTATGGAAATTGAGTGTACCATATAATATAGTACGACAGGCACCTGTCCGTGTCAACTTATTTATATCTCTTGGAGGTGGTCAGATTTTTTATTCATCCAAGCTCTGACAATCATTTTCCAGTTCAGCAGTTTCTGCCAAAGGGTATATTTTAAAAACAGATGCACTGCAAAAAGCAGAGAATCTGGGTATGGCTTTATGACCAATCTTTTCGTTAATGATGATTTCCGTTATCGTAACACCATTTCGCTATTTCGGCTATAAGTTGGAGCGGCAGCGGCTTGTTGAACGGAAACTGCACCGCGCCTTTGCTTGTTTTGTATTCCGTAAGTCTTTCGCTGAAATGCTCAACAGCCTTATCGCCGGGGTACAGCCCGATGTGCCTTTTGAATGCCGCAAAGTGGATAATATTCCGTTTACGCCAGTAAGTCGGCATACTCCATGAGATACGCTCTTCCGCATATGGGAGTATTTGCCACCCACTCCACATGGGTTATTCCCATAGGTAAGCGGTCATTGTTAAAGACCCCAGTTCACAGGATTTATTATGAACACTGACTTTATCATCTTCATCCGAAGCCCCGAGTGTATATAGAAGAGGATAAAAATGGTCAGGAATTGGTACTGCCAGCCTTGCAATATCACCAAGTTCATTATATTTCAAAATGTTATCATGATTATAGTCCATAATATTTTCATAAATATATTCATCAAACTCATATGCCCAGTCAAAGCCCTTGTTTGCTTTATGCCAATCAACCAGTCTCAAGTTATGAACAACATTTCCGCTGCCGAATATAAGAACCCCTTGTTCCCTTAATGCTCCAAGCTCCTTACCTATTTTGTAGTGTTCTTCAGGAGGAGCACTCGCATCTATACTGATTTGAAATACAGGAATATCCCTATCCGGATACATATGAACCAATACCGACCAGGTTCCATGATCAATGCCCCATGAGTTATCATATTTCGTTTCCCTTGAAATCAGCTCCTTAGCGGCTTTAGCAATGCCGGGTGAACCTGCCGGGTCGTATAAAACTTCATATAATTCCTCCGGGAAACCGTACATGTCATATATTGTTTTTGGATTTTCTTCGTTCATAACTCGGGTTCCATGTGTATACCAATGGGCCGAAACAGACAATATCGTACCTGGTTTTGGTATCCTTTCGGCTAAATTCCTCCAGTTTCTTGAGTAATTATTATCCTCAATTGCATTCATCGGTGACCCATGTCCTACAAATAAAACCGGCATTTTCGACATAGTACCTGCCATCCCTTTCTTAAATCAATATTCAATAATTGTACCTGCCTAAGCGATAATGCAGCAATTTAAAAAAATATCCGACGTCAGCTGATAAGCAGAGACGTCGGAATTCATATCATATTAGAGGACTAGAGATGGTGCGGCATATACCCTTGCTTTCATTTCATTGTCTAACATATACAATCCTTTGGGATCACCGCCAAACAATTCATATTTCTTGATGTTATCGTCTGCATTCTTTTCTTCCTCGCCTTGTTCTTTAATGAACCAGTCAAGGAACTGCATTGTACGGAAATCACTAATTTTAAATGCAGCTTCATATATCTTGTTGATAGAGGCAGTTACGTACTTTTCATGTTCAAAAGCTTTCTCTAATGGTTCTTTATAATTATTATATTTCTCATCAGGAGCAGCAATTTCTGTCGAGATTACTGATTCGCCATTATTTAATAAATATTGACGGAACAACATAGCGTGATCCCGTTCTTCCTGTGCCTGTACGAAAAACCAATTCTCAAAACCGGCCAAATTCTTGTCTGCATAATAATTTGCCATGTCCAAATATAAGTATGCGGAATAAAACTCTTTATTAATCTGTTCATTCAATAGTTTTGCTACTTCTTGATTAAGCATACTACCCCATCCTTTCTTAATCTTATTGTTTAATCTTAATAGTATATTCCGTAAGTATTTTTATACAGGTGTTCATTTCCAATTATATATCATTATACAAGTAT
>DAOOJC010000372.1:0-2442 GCA_035384905.1 Acetivibrio sp.
CAAAAACTTATAAAACGATGTCTTTCTTTTAACCATTGTAAGGGCATCCCTGACGTCTTCATCCTCCGCATGTCCTTCTATATCAACAAAAAATATATACCGCCCCAGCTTATTCTTTGCCGGTCTTGACTCTATTCGAGTCATATTTATGTCCCACAGACTGAAAATGTCCAATATCCTGTAAAGACTGCCCGGCTTGTTTTCTGTGGAAAAAACTATCGATGTTTTATTCTTGATGCTTTTGTGTGCCTCTTTTTTGGATATAACAATAAACCTGGTGAGATTATTGTTGTTATCCTGTATGGACTCCCGAAGAATTTCCAGGTCATATACGGCGGCAGCCGCCTTTGAACCGACAGCAGCCATATCTGCCATTCCCTCTGCCACTTCCTTTGCAGCCTCCGCAGTACTGTACAGATACTTTATCACTGCACCGGGAAAATTGGAATCAATGTATTTCCTGCACTGTCCGACTGCTTGCGGGTGGGAGAGGATATACTTAATGTTTTCAATTCGTGTTCCCTTTTTTATTAAAAGGTTCTGGCTTATCGGAATAATAACCTCTGCCTTGATTTTAATGTCGGGTTCCGTAGCCAGCATATCCATTGTAGTGCTTACAGCACCCTCCAGAGAATTCTCTATCGGTACCACTGCTTCGTCAATCTCACCCTTTGAAACTGCCGTAATCAAATCCGTCATGGTACTGTAATCAACGCCTGAGTATTCACTGTTCCCTTTTGTATAAACTATCATTGCCTCCTGGGAAAACGTTCCCTTGGGCCCTAAAAATCCGGTTTTTATCATAAAGCACTCCTCACGATATTAAAAGCTAGAAAAACATTATTATACATTATAATAACATCAATCTATGCTTTTTCCAACTATTATCGAGGAGACAGGGTTTATATTGTTTGTGAAGCAACTACCGAAGACATATTGTCAAGCAAGTCGTTGCCGCCTGTTATTTTCTTCGTATAATTTTTTAATAAAATCTATCTTTTTATTAAATAATATGGTAAGTTTATATATTATATAACTTAATAAGAGGTGCGATATATGTGGTACAATCATAAATTTTTTAAATTCGGTTCGGCTGTTCTTCTTATTCTTTTAATTATTTTTATGCTCGGACAGATTGATTTCTTTCTTGAGCCTTTCCGAAAGCTGATCGCATCAATTTTTACACCTCTTTTAATATCTACCCTGCTGTATTATGTTTTAAGGCCACTTGTAAATCTACTTGAAAAAATCAGGATCAGAAGAACCTTTGGAATACTTCTAAGTTTTGCAGCAGTATTGGTTTTATTCATCGTTTCGAGCACCTATACCGGCACTGTCATAGTTGAACAGTTCAATCAGCTCTTAAAAGACCTTCCAACCTTTGATATTACATGGGAAAAAACTTTGAGCTTTTTAAACAGTGATTGGCTTGAGTCTCTGCCTCTTGATAAATTTCAGGATAAATTAATCGATATATTGAACTCCGTTCCCGAGAATCTGAAAACGATATTTCTCGGAATAGTATCCACAGTTACAAATATCGGAACCATGGTTTTTATGATTCCCTTTATACTTTTCTATTTTCTTAAGGACGATAAGTACTTTTTATCCAATGTTGTCTCCCATATCCCGAAAAAATACCGGGATAATGCCGACAAAATAATAAAGGATGTGGACACAACACTTTCCTCCTATATTACAGGACAGATGCTCATCGCACTGTTTGTCGGTATAATGATGTTCGTTGGTTACCTTATAATAGGAATGAAATACTCCCTGCTGTTGGGGATATTTGCCATGATAAGCTCGTTAATTCCATTTTTCGGGCCGACTATAGGGATTATTCCTGCACTGCTCTTAAGCCTTGCTACCAACGATTTGTTAATGTTCGTCAAGGTAATCGTTGTGATGGTTGTCGTTCAGCAGATCGACAATAATTTTATTTCCCCATATATTATGGGTCAAAGGCTTAATGTTCACCCAGTAACGGTTATACTCCTCATTACCGTCGGAGCATCCCTTTACGGGTTCTTAGGGCTTTTTCTCGTGGTACCCATTTATGCTGCAGCAAAGGTTTCGGCAAAGCATTTTTACGAGATATACAGAAAATATAAACTAAAAGAAGTTACTGCAAAGTAAAATATTTATATATAACGTAATTTACAGGCGTCTTGATATATATTTTTTATCATGCTATTATTTATAATGGGCTTTTTTACGATATAGAAAAAGTTCATAACTATAATTCATTACTCTATGTATTAATTTAAGAGCTTGGGTTTGTGCCTTTACGGCATTTACAGCATACCATTATCAGCCTTGCACCCGGGTTTTATGAAGTGTTTTAGTAATAGATACTGTTTTAAATAACATAAACAGCTTTAGATTGGAAATTAATATACAAGGTGGTGATAAAGTGACAATAGATTTAATTAAGAGCAT
>DAOOJC010000373.1:0-2437 GCA_035384905.1 Acetivibrio sp.
AGCAAAATGAAGCATGTTTAAAATTTTGATGTCCTATTCTAATTGACGCTTACATTTAACAAAGCATTATATTGCACAAAAAAACCCTAGCATCATTTCATCCTAATACTTAATTAGAATTACTTTGTGCTGGGTTCTTGGCCGCTTGCTGTACAACTCTTGTTGATCCTATTCACTCATTTCATTTTAGCTATATTTTCCAAAATGTCATATACAACAAATTTATGTCAATTTATTCTTCTTTTCCTTCTCTCTTTCAAATTCCTGCATATCCCTGATAAAGTTCAACTGAGTCTCCGTTCGAATAATTCCTCCTGCTTCTGTCACAATATTGTTCATATGTCTTCTTGCCTCATCGGACTCAAAAAACTTTGCATCTTGAATTATGCTTTTTAGTTCTTCAAACTCGTTTTTTGAAAGTTCCAAACAACACCTGCATACCGGACAAACCAGTATATTATTCCTCTTGTAAGGAATAACCGGAATAAAAAACAGAGTCAACCAGGTTGTAACCTTCTGCAAAAGCCAACTTGTTTCATTACTACAGTTGCTGCATTGTATTTTACGAACCGGTCCATAGTTTTTTACGGTTCTGTAGCCCCATCCAAATACAATCATAATAAAACCTCCTGTAGTTTGGTTAACTGAAATAAACTCATTCGAAACAAATAGACTGAACTAATTTTGCAAATAAAAACAAATGGAGTAAAAACAAGGTGTTGTATAAGAAATGAAAATAAATAAAACGCATTTAAACCTTACACCCATATTTTACTCCATTTTATTACGATTTTCAAGTACTATTTTATTATTATTTTACATAAAGTATTATTTCTTTAAACAAACCAGAAAAACTTCAAAAAGTTGAATCTCCCCATACGACCTTTTACGTATACAACAACATCTTTATATGCAGTAATTCCAACCCTCACATCATCTATTGAAGGTTTAATTCCGGCATATTTTGATTTGTTGAATATCTGTATAAAATCCGACAGGTCCAGCCCGGTTTTATTATAAATCCTCCTTTCGTATTGTGAAGCTGTCTCACCCTTGATCATTCCAAGATTCGCAACGCCTAAAAGCTTTATAATTCTGTCGAAAATTCTATAAACAGCCTTGTCTCTCTCCATTATAAGATTTTTTCCAATCCATGCCTGAATATAAAGCCTTCGCAAAACCCAAACAGTAAACAGAATAGTAAAAATAACGAAGGGTATAAAGAGAATTCTAACCCAAACCGGAGTAATATCAATGACCTTTGATATAGTTGTTCCCAAAAATTCAACTGTCACCCGAAGCCTATCAATAATTAAATCCCACTTGCTTTTGGCCATATTACTCACTGTTGGCTCAAATACCATCCATCCGTATCCTGCTATATAAACCTCAGGAAATGCATGGGCGTCTTTTTCACGAACAATATATCTCCCGGTTTCATATTCAAATTCATCAGCAACATATCCCTCTGCATATCTTGCAGGCAAACCGCATGCCCTTGCCAACACCACCATGGCAGAGGCATAATGAATGCAAAATCCGCTCCTGCTTTCAAAAAGAAAATAGTCATTGGCTTCTGCACCATCCGGAATGCGGGGAGGATTTAAATCATACACAAAATCCGATGTGTGGAAATACTGTTCTATAGCTTTGGCCTTATCATAATCACTATCTTTCCCTTCAGTAATACTTTCAGCCAATTTATAAATCCTTTGGGAAATATTTTGAGGCAATTGCATATAGTTTTCATATGTGTGGTTTAACTCAGCCGCTGCCACACCCAACACAGTTAATTCATCATAGCCTAATGTAAATCTCGCACTGTTACCCTCATCCGTCCTATAGGATGCAGGGTTCAGCAGTTTCTCCGCTATTGTTTTATTTAGAATTCTCATAAGCTTGTATTCCTGTGAGTTCAAAGTTAATCTGGAGGATATGTATTCAATGCGGTAAAAGTCCCATGGATATGTCAAAGGAAACGTACGTACCGCACACATTCCATATCGGTTTATGTATTCATCGCGGTTCTTACAATCAGCATCTAAAATACCAACAGGTATCGGAAGCGAATTCACAAAAACCTGACTTGCATTAGTTAAAACTGCAGTTCTCTTAGCCCTTTTGACCGAATCAAAATCCCACAATTCATTGTGTTCAGACAGCAACGGAGGAATCCCTCCCTCTTCCTTTGCTCTTTTTAACAATGAAACAAGAGTGTCATATTTAACCTGAGACCAATAAATATCTTCAATAGGTTGGTATTCTGCCAATTCACGATTTCCTGACTTCCATGAATTATTCTCATATTTGTCCCAAGCCCGCACTTTTAAGTACAGTGCTTCATCAGCTTCCACAACTAAGAGCACCCTGTCACTCAAAGGTGCACTCAAAGAATCTATCCTGCTCTGGGTCTTGGCATTCACAGGATTAAAAATAT
>DAOOJC010000374.1:0-2431 GCA_035384905.1 Acetivibrio sp.
TATAGAACCTCTGCTTTCATAGGCCTTTAGCAGAACACCCCGATGCAATATTTCTTCGCATATAGCCGGTGATACTGCCACAACAAGGATTGCCAAAATAATATCCCCGAAGCTTTGCGGTGCTGGAAGGGATTCTCCCAAAGCATAACCTGTAGACTGTAAAATGTAGACTATAAGAACATTAAGTGACGAAGCCCCCATATACGCAGGTATGGAAATCAAAAGAATCAAGACTCCCGGCAAAACACGAAATTTATTGATTTTCAATGCTTCCTTTATGTCTATCTTTTTTACAACGAGGTATAACAGTACCGGAAAAAGTATGAAATAAAACTGGTTTATAATAAGTATTAAATAGTTGTTTGCCCGCAAAAAACCAAAACAGAATCGGTCAACAACTTTAATCCCCAAAAAATAAACTAAATTCAGCACTACTACAACAAAGAAAACTTTGTTTGCTCCGGTTTCCGTTATCCTGTTATTCACAGCTTTATCCTCTCAAAAATCTTTTATTAGAATAACTCTGCTTTCGGTAACAATTGCGTCCAAAGAAACATCGTGCTCTTCCTTTGGTATGTTTTCAATAACCTGTAATTCAAAAGCAATTCCCACCTTGAAGCACTCATCTTTGACTTCTTTTAAAAAAACATCATAATAGCCCGCACCATAACCAATCCTATATCCTTTGGTATCAAAAGCAACTCCCGGTACAACCACCATATCGATTTCTTTAGGATCAATTTTTTTCGAAAGCTGCCTTACAGGTTCTAAGATCCCATAAGCCCCCAGTTTTAAGCCATTTATATGGTCCTTCGGCTCATAGGCACATATTTTCTTTACTCCCTGAAAGGATTCGATTAAAGGAAACGCCAAGGTTTTCCCAAGCTTCAAGCAATACTCCGTTAAAAAACTTGTCATGACCTCATTCTTAAAGTCCATATAAGTCATTATGATTTTGCTTTCTTTGAACCTCTCAAGGGAAGTCAGCTTATCTGTAATCCGGATACTTCTATTTATAACATCGCCCTTTATAAGCCCTATTCTCTTATTCAATATCTCTTTTCTGATGTCTTTTTTACTCCTCATACCGTCACCTGTATAGCCCCTTTATTATTACGCAAAATAAGCTGCCAAAAGACCAAATAATATCATCATTATTAAAAATACTACCATAGAAGATATTAAAATAGCCCTGCCGAAAGATTTCTTGTCTTTATCCTCCTCGGCATTCATAAATACTATACCGGCTATTACTCCAATTAATTGTCCGATTCCCGGTAAAAGATTCGATAATGTAACAAGAAAAACCTTAACACCGTTGCCCATTGACGGAACCCTGTCTGAAGTGCCGGCTTCCTTACTGTGTGCTATTGTATTGTTCTTGTAAACACTTTGATTGGCGGCTGACTGTTTAATTTCATAACCGGCTGCCGTACCGTAATTTATATTCTGTTTATAAGGCACTGCCTTTTCGGAAAAGCCTCCTTCATCCTCCCGGACATAACCTGGGCCTTTTGGAATACTGCTCGTACCTTCCCAGACATTGCTTTCTTTCTTTGGAATATTAACCTCATTCTCCGGTACATTACTTGTATTCTTTTGAATACTGTCATCCTCGTTCAAAATATTTCTTGCACCCTTGTAAATACTGTTTTCATTGCCAGGACTCACATCCCTCGAATCTGCTCCTGAATGTGTCTTGTCCAGTCCTAGCAAACTTCCGCAATACGGACAACGCTTATAATCCGCTGCAATACTTTCACCGCAGAAACTACAGACCCTATTGAAACTGTTGGTGCCATCCATAATTTATCCTCCCCGTAACACAGTGATTATGCCTTCATCCAAAGAACATAACATGTCTTAATCATATTAATTCTGCAATACCGGGAAAAATCCTTCCATCCTTCCTATAAAAACACCACCCGTAACAGCATCATTCCATCGAGTACAATCGTTCTTTGATTCTGTCCCGGTTCCTTCTGTTCTTCGAAATAATGCAATCATCTGTTTTCAGACATGTACTTATCAATTTCGGCATCCTCATAAGTGCCCATTTTCGTGTAAGCCTCAAAAGCCGCATCAATTAGATTGAAAGCAAGGGCAGTACCTGTTCCTTCTCCAACCCTCATGCCAAGATTCAGTATGGGATCCAACCCCAGTTCCTTCATAACTTTCCTGCTCCCGGGTTCTGCCGAGCCATGGGAAGAAAAAACATATGCCCGAACCTTCGGTTCCATTCTCACAGCCAAAAGAGCAGCACAGGAGGAAATAAACCCATCAATCAATATGGGAATCCTATATGCCGCAGCACCAATAAAGCAACCCGCCAATCCGGCTATATCAAATCCTCCCAGTTTCGCCAATACATCAATAGGATCGTCGGGATTGGCTTTGTTTACTTCTATCGCCTTTTTTACCGTTGCAATCT
>DAOOJC010000375.1:0-2430 GCA_035384905.1 Acetivibrio sp.
TTCAGCACCTCTGCTTCTTAATGCATTAACAACTTACATTTGACTCCTTAGCCCTGTCATACCGTCAACTGTTTTTTATAATAATAACAGTGGTATTGTCTTCTCCACCCTTATCATTGGCCCAATGTATCAGTTCATTACATGCTGCTTCAGGGTCTTCGTTTTTTAATATTATATCCAGTATTTCATCTTCTTTTAACATGTTGGTTAGTCCATCCGTACACAAAACAAAGATATCATTATCCTTCACTTCCACGGTAAGGGTATCCACCTGAATTTCCTGGTCACACCCCAAAGCCCTTGTAATAACATTCTTCTTCGGGTGGTTTTCAGCTTCTTCCCGTGTCAATGAACCGTTTTTTATCAATTCCTCAATAAAAGAGTGGTCCGTAGTTACCTTTTCAATTACTCCGTCTCTTATTAAATAAACTCTGCTGTCTCCTACATGACCGATATACATTTTGTTGTTCAGCATTACAACAGCAATAAAGGTAGTACCCATACCAAAATTCGATTGTGACTCTGAAGCCTTGGTAAATATTGCAGTGTTTGCCTCTTCCATCAACTTTTTAATGCCTGACAAAACACTCTCTTCAAGGGAAAACACTTCAGAATGTGTTAATATGTACTCCTCTGCAAACTCAACAGCCATACCGCTCGCAACTTCTCCGGAACTGTGTCCGCCCATTCCATCGGCAACAATAAAGGCATCAGGCACATTCGAGTATCCTGTTATTACCCTGAAACTGTCTTCATTAAGTTCTCTAACTTTCCCCTTATCGCTTTTTGCGGCAAATCTCACCATACCACTCCCCAGGTCAGCAATTAAAATGTTTTAGTCAACCACCACATGCTGCAAATATATATTACTAAAAAACCATTTTAATTCATTTCATTTATTTATTATAACATTTAAATACCTTTTTCGTCCACCAGTCCTCTTCGAAGCTGTCCGCATGCAGCATTTATATCACTTCCCAGCTCCCGCCTAACCGTAGTTTCAATACCGCACCTTTCCAAAATTCCTTTGAATCCTGCGGTTTTTTCTTTTGTGCTTCTATTAAATCCTGCACCGTCAACGGTATTCACCGGTATAAGATTGACATGGCACAACATGCCTTTTAAACGTCCAGCAAGCTCCAAAGCACTGTCTTTCGAATCATTCACACCGTTAATCAAAGCGTATTCAAAAGTTATTCTTCGATTAGTGGTCTCAGTATATATCTTACATGCTTCAATTAATTTGTCAATAGAATACCTTTTATTTACAGGCATAATTTTGTCCCTTATACTGTCATTAGGTGCATGAAGGGATACGGATAATGTAACCGGCAAGCTTTCCTTGGACAGCTGAAGAATTTTGGGAACAAGACCGCATGTTGAAACCGAAATATGCCTTGCTCCGATATTCAAGCCGTCCTTATGATTGACAAGCCTTAAAAACTTTACAACATTATCGTAATTGTCCAGGGGCTCCCCGATGCCCATTATTACCACATTGCCTATTCTTTTCTTCGCATCTGCCTGAATGGATATGATCTGGTCCAGCATCTCCCCCGATGTAAGATTCCTCACAAACCCGGCACCGGTTGAAGCACAAAACCTGCAGCCCATCCTGCAACCTACCTGTGAAGATATGCATGTACTGTAACCGTGCTGATATTCCATCAGCACGCTTTCAATTGTACTTCCGTCTGTAAGCCTGAAAAGGTACTTTACAGTACCATCAATACTCGAAACAAGTTTCTTAACAATTTCGAGCCTGTTTATATATGCTACCTCTTTAAGCTTATTTCTAAGTTCTTTTGAGAGGTTTGACATTTCATCAATGTCTTTAATACCCTTGTTTGTCCATTGGAAAATCTGTTTTCCGTGGAACTTTTTATATCCCGTCTTGACGAGCAAATCCTCAAGCTCTTCTATCGTCATATTGAGAAGGTCCAATTTCTCTTCCATCAAACTAACTCCCTCTTATCATTCTGGCAATAAAAAACCCGTCAACACCGTCAACATTCGGATACAACTGCAAATATCCTTTATTAAGACCCTCTTTTTTCAGTGTTTGCGGAACCAACCCTGATAAATCATCCAAATAAAAATCCCCGTTTTCTTTAATAAATCTTTCCACCATCTCTTCATTCTCTTCCGGTTCTATGGTACAGGTGCTGTAAACAAGCACTCCACCCTTTTTCACATATTTAGAGGCCACAGATAGAATTCTTTCCTGAAGAGCTGCTATCTCTTTCTTATCCCCCGGATTTCTAGACCATTTGATATCCGGCTTCCTTCTTATTATGCCCAACCCGGTGCACGGAGCATCCACCAGAACCCTGTCAATCTTTCCGACAAGTTTCTGGTCCAGGATTGTTGCATCGAAAACCTCTGTTTTGATTATATCGATACCCAGTCTGTTTTTTGCTTCATCAATCA
>DAOOJC010000376.1:0-2405 GCA_035384905.1 Acetivibrio sp.
CAGCATTTGCATGAATACTGGTGCTTAGGAATTTAGCGCCCCGGATAGGAATCGAACCCATATCAGTGGAACCGGAATCCACCGTCTTATCCATTAGACTACCGGGACATAATTAAATTTTTTGGCAAGAACCGTCTATGAAAAAATGGTTCACCAAATATTATAACAGAATTTAACGGTTTGACAACTGAAAATTATCCTCAACTCTACATTAAAAATACAATGAGCCAGTTATTGATAATGAATCCCAAGGCATATCCCAGCAAAGTTGTCCACACATACACTAAAGGAAACACCGCATTTTTAAGCCGGTCATCAAAGCTGTAAATCGCATTTATTCCTCTGGTCACGATTGCACAGTGCCAGATGGGAGTGACAACCGTCAAAACAAAAAATGAAATAATGGAAACAGACCCATTTTCCCCGTAAGGCCCGTTTGAAAGGAAAAGGAAAAAAGCATTAACCGGCACAACAAGAAAATGGGACACCACATATATCTTCATAAGCTTTATGAGCTGTCCGTTGATATTTTTTATTTTTTCCTTCACCCTGAAAAATTTGAATATATCAAACAGGGGCAAAGCAAAAAAAACAATATCTATAAGCCCGGCCAATACAACAAAACACAGCGTGAGGGAAATATTGAACATTAGTGTGGTCGGCGGTTTACTCCAAAAATACATCGGTATATCGGTGTATAAACCGAAACCCATATCTATAAACCCCACCAGTATAATCCCCAGGTACAGAGTTAATAATTTATCCGATATCTTTTTATAAAATGACTTTGGAAAAAGCAATATATCCAATAAACTGTTATTTGACACGATAGATTTTCCCCTTAATCAATTCTGATTCCCCTGTCATTTGATTTTTTTGAAATCTACTACTAATAATACAACCTAATTCAGGTAAAAGCAATGAAAAAATTGAAAAAAAGCCCAGTCAAAAAATACTGCCATACAAAATACGGGTAAAAATTATCAATACATATCACAGGAGTTTTGCAATCATAAAAAGCAGCAAAACAATACTACCGAGCAAAGCCAGATTTATAACGGTGCTTGTAAGCAACTTCGGTTTTTTATGGCAGGGTCTTAAGTGAAGCTCAATACCTAGTTCTCTTTGAGCCCCATTCTTCTTGATATAGTTGTTTATTACTTCCTCCGCCTCTATTAGGATATGGTCGCTGATTTTTTTGTCATTCTTCGAAAAAACCTTCTTAATATCCTTGCCCGCATTTCCCTCCGGCTTGCTCTTTAAAACTAAAATAGCCTCTTCAATAAAATTAGAAGGTATATTCCTTATTACTACAACTCTTTTAGTGTTATCACATACCATAAGACTCCTCCGAATAATCTGTTATTCTAAAAAGCTTTTACATATCAGACTTTTTGGAATACATAGTCCCTATTGCCGTCACAGATAATTTGCTGCTTAAACCCAAGTAACGACCGCAATATGTATTCAGAGATAGTTTGTACCAATGCCCAGGAAATTATACACAAATCTTTGTCTACCGTTTCCAAACCTTTGCCACCAGTACGGTCATGTCATCCACAGGTTTGTTTCCGCATCTTGAACATGCCTCGGAAAGTATGCTGTCGGCAATAGCCTGAGGATTTATGCTGTCAATGTCTTCGATAAACTTAATAAGTGTTTGCTCTCCCCCCTCTTCCTGCTTAAAGGAGTCAATAATCCCGTCACTGACCATTATTATAAAATCTCCATTGTCCACATTTTTGCACACAAGCTCGGTTTCTATAGTGCTCAATATGCCCGCCGGCAGGGAAACAGTCCTTATGACTTCAATCCTGCGGGGTCTTTTTATAAATGTGGGAACAGCCCCTATCTTCACAAACTCGACTTTCCCGTCATATAGGTCCACAGCACAAAGGTCAATGGTGGCAAAGGAATCGTCATCGGATTTGAGCACAAGTATTGAATTAATAAGCCTTATGGCAGTATCCTTGTCAAAACCCGTTTCCATAAACTGCTCCAAAAGACCGATGGCTGCCTTGCTCTGGTTAAAAGCCCTCTGTCCGGTGCCCATTCCGTCGCTTAAAGCCATAACATGCTTACCGTCACCAATGTTCATAAAGGTATGATTATCACCGGATATCCTACTCTCATGCTTTGCCATCCTGGCAACTCCTGTAGTGATGCTGAAAACTTCCTCCTCCACCAGCTTGAGATTGCACACTCCTGCTTTGTGGTTGTACATACATTCACTTCTGTCTTTTACCATCCTTCTCCCAAGGACGGAAGATGCCATCTTCTCAACAGAATCCAAGCATTTATTGGACCCGGCACATCCCTGGTGAAAAATGTTAACTTCGAATTTTCCCCACTTGTTTTTATAAACCAGAATATCTCTTACCTTCACACCGTCATTTTCCAGCTCC
>DAOOJC010000377.1:0-2399 GCA_035384905.1 Acetivibrio sp.
ATAAGCTTGTTAAGGCTGTTTCCATGCGTATGGGTATGGAGGGGATGGCGGAGCGGTATCTTGACCTGGTTGCTCTGGGTACTGTTGCAGATGTAGTCCCTCTTCTTGGGGAGAACAGGATTATTGTAAAGCATGGTCTTCCTATGGTTGAAAACACAACTAATATTGGGTTGCGTGCACTTATAAATGTATCCGGAGTGGAGGGAAAAAAGGCTTCTTCTTTTACGATGAGCTTTTGTCTTGCTCCGAGGATAAATGCAGCAGGAAGAATTGGTGATGCGGCAAGGGCAGTAATGCTGTTTACCACAAGGGATGAAGCGGAAGCTGACAAGATAGCATCGGAACTTGAACAAGAGAACAGATTACGCCAGGAAAATGAACTCGCCATCTTGGAAGAAGTGAAAAACAGTATTGAAAAAAATATAGACTTAAAGAAGGATAAGGTAATTGTTGTGGCAGGAGAAGGGTGGCATCATGGCATTATAGGCATTGTAGCTTCAAAAATTACCGAAAAATACTATAGACCCTGTATAATTATTTCTGTTGAGGGTGACATGGCAAAAGGCTCGGGAAGAAGTATTGAAGGGTTTAACCTGTTTGAGGCATTGGAATATTGCCGGGATATGCTGGAAAAGTACGGGGGACATGAGCAGGCAGCGGGGTTGACATTAAAGGGAGACAGGATTGATGACCTTAGGCGAAGGATTAATGAATATGCGGATTCGGTACTTGATAAGTCGGATCTTGTTCGTAAGGTTAAGGTCGATGCAAACATAAAAAAAGAAGATATTGTCCTTGAAAATGTCAGAATGCTTGAGCTTTTGGAGCCTTTCGGACAAAGCAATCCTCAGCCGTTACTTAGATATGACAATATAGTAATTAATGGGATACGTGCTGTAGGGCAGAATAAGCATGCAAAAATCAGATTTAACGACGATGGCTTCATTATTGAAGCAATAGGGTTTAATATGGGTGAAATGGCAAAGGTTTATGCCGAATCGGATGTTGTTGATGTTGTATGCTCTCTGGAAGCAAATTTGTGGAACGGTAATGAAAGTGTGCAACTGAATATAAAAGATTTGCGGCCCGGATACAAGGTGATCAGGGAAAACAAGTTTTATCTGAGTCTTGACAAAAGTGTAGATTTCGGTTTTTCAAAGAAGGATGATGCGGTTGATGAGGTGTTGTCGGGAATTAGCAAAATTGACTCCAGGATAGATATTGCTGAAGCAGTAAATGAATTTCTTTCAAGAAATGAAAGAGTAGCAATTCTTGTAAACTCCATTAACGGCTTACACAGCATCGAATCTGCCTTGGAGAGAAACTTGCTTGCGATTAGGGATAAATACATGACATACTATTTATATGCGAAACCTGAGGACAGCAGACCTGTATCCGTAATTGTAAATCCTTATCCGGTGAAGGAGTACTTTTCAAACTTCGACAGGGTGATACTGTATGGCGAATGGACATCAAAACATTATTTGTATAATATTGTAAGATTAATTGATTTGAACAGGGTTTATGTTTATAATAGAATAATAATTACATTTAATGATGATGATATTTTGTTGAAAAGACAGGATATAGCAGCGGTATTTAAATATTTGAAATCGAACTATGACAGGGATATTATTATTGAAAATCTGTTTGTCTTAGCCAGAGGTATTGAGAGACAGTTTAGTATTCCAATGAATTATTTCAAAGTAAAAAGGGCCATACAGGTTTTAGAAGAAATCTCCATACTGACAAAAATGCCCTTTGGGAAATATGGGCTCAGGATTACAATGTTAGACACCGGGAAAGAAAAGAAGAATCTTGAGGATTCTTGCCTTTTTAGAAGTATTCGGACTTTATTGAGCAGTTGAGGATTGATGTAAATAAAAACATTTATTCTGTTACAGGGAGGAGTTTGTATGGATTTAAAATCTAAATTGAGAGAGGTAATGAATTTTCCAAAGGAAGGAATAAACTTTATTGACATTACGACAGTGCTTCAGGATGCACAAGCATTAAAGCAATGCATTGATGCGATGAAAGAAAAGATTGAGACCTTTGGAGACTTCGATCTCATTGTAGGACCGGAATCAAGGGGGTTTATTTTTGGAACTCCTCTGGCATACGCCATGGGAAAAGGCTTTATACCTATTAGAAAAAAAGGCAAACTCCCATATCAAACAATCAATGTGGAGTATCAGCTTGAGTATGGCAAGGACTTTCTTGAGATGCATATAGATGCTGTAAAAGAGGGACAGAAAGTTGTTATTGTTGATGATCTCCTCGCAACAGGCGGAACTACTGAATCAAATATCAAACTGGTAGAACAGTTGGGGGGAGAAGTAGTGGGAATAGTCTATTTTGTTGAGCTTTCGTTCCTAAACGGAAGAGACAGGTTAAAA
>DAOOJC010000378.1:0-2398 GCA_035384905.1 Acetivibrio sp.
ATCACCTTTATAATAAGCTTCTTTCTTCTCTGCCCGTCAAACTCCGCATAATAAACCTGCTGCCACGGTCCCACATCAAGCCTTCCGTTCGTGACAGGAATTATGACCTGATGACCCACAAGGATGTTCTTAAGATGGGCATCCCCATTGACCTCACCTGTCCTGTGGTGCCTGTAATCCGGGCCGGTAGGTGCAAGACGCTCCAACATATCATCAATATCTTGTATTATTCCGTCCTCAGCATCATTAATATAAACACCAGCAGTAATATGGGCTGCGGAAACAAGAACCATGCCCTCCTTAATTCCGCTATTTTCAAGGGCTTTTTCCACTTCACCCGTAATATTTATATACTCTCTTCTTTTCTTTGTATTAAAATATAAATACTCGGTATGAAACTTCATACTCTCCCTCCTTAATTATGCTTTAAATACCTTCTGTTTTGCCGCTCCTTAAGAGAAAAGTGCCTCAGCAAATTCTTTTGCATTAAACGATTGAAGGTCATCCATCTGTTCGCCAACACCTATGAATTTAACCGGTATGTTAAGAGATGATGCCACTGCAATGACAATACCGCCTTTGGCAGTTCCGTCAAGCTTTGTCATCACAATTCCGGTAACGTCCGTTATATCACCGAAAGACTTGGCCTGGGAAATGGCATTCTGGCCCGTAGTGGCATCAAGGACAAGCAAAACCTCCCTTGAAGCATTAGGCAATTCCCGGTCAATCACGCGAAATACCTTTTTTAGCTCTTCCATCAAATTCTTCTTTGTATGAAGCCTCCCTGCAGTGTCGCATATCAAGACATCAGCCTTGCGGGCTTTTACCGCCTGAATAGCATCATAAATAACCGCAGCCGGGTCTGCCCCTTCCGAGTGCTTTATTAATTCCACTCCGACCCTTCCCGACCAGATTTCCAATTGATCTATGGCAGCAGCCCTGAATGTATCCCCTGCGGCAAGTACCACCTTTTTACCCTGAGATTTTAAAAGATTTGCAATCTTACCTATGGAAGTGGTCTTGCCCACACCGTTAACTCCAACCACCAAAATAACTGACGGTGTTGACTCAAGCCTGAGTTCCGACTCACCCATACTTAAAATCTCAGATATCTCCTGCTTCAATAGATCCTTAACCTTTTGAGGATCGACAACCTTGTTCTCCTTAACCTTCTTTTTAAGATTTTCGATGATTTTCATACTGGTGTCAATTCCAACATCCGAAGTTATTAGAATCTCTTCTAACTCCTCAAACAGTTCCTCATCAATCTTTCCAAAGGAAACCAACACCTGATCTATTCTTTCGGTAATTGCATTTTTTGTTTTCTTCAATCCTTCTTTTAGTCTGTCAAAAAAACCCATATTCTAGCCTCCATTTAAAATTATATTTAAATTTAATATTAGCTCACTTTTTCACCCATCTTAAGAGAAACCACCTTTGATACTCCATGCTCCTGCATCGTCACACCATACAAGGCATCAGCCGCCTCCATGGTTCCCTTTCTATGAGTAATGACCGCAAACTGTGTCACATTCGAGTACTTCTTTAAATACTGGGCAAACTTATAAACATTGGCATCGTCCAAAGCAGCTTCAATCTCGTCAAGTACACAGAAAGGAGTGGGATTCAGCCTTAGGATTGCAAAAAGCAATGCTATTGCGGTAAACGCCCTCTCTCCTCCAGAAAGCAACATAAGATTCTGAAGCTTCTTTCCCGGAGGCTGCACCTCTATTTCGATACCGCTTTCAAGAACATTTTCCTTGTCCAATAAAATCAGTTCTGCCCTACCTCCATCAAAGAGTTCGCGAAATACACTATTGAAATTCTCATTTATCAATTTAAACTGTTCCATAAACTGAGTCTTCATTTTTGCCACTATTTCGCTGATTACCCTGTAAAGCTTTTTCTCTGCCTGTTCCATATCATTTTTCTGAACCGACATAAACTCAAACCGTTCTTTAGTCTTGATATAATCCTCAATAGCTGCCACATTAACCGGTCCAAGCTCTTTTATACTGCTTCTTAGTTCATTTATTTTTTTCTGTGCCTGGGTTATGCTTCCAATATCCTTTTTCAGCTCCAATGCATTGGTATATGTCAGCTCATACTCATCCCACATCCTGTTTTGTATTGCCTCCATATCCGACTCTACCCTGGCCTTCTTAACCTCAATCCGGTTGCATTCCTCCTGAAGCAAAAGTATGTTTTTATTGATTTCGGTTATCTTATTTACAATATCTGCGGACTCTTCCTCCCGCACCTTTTTCTCCTCTGTAATCCTGTCTATCTCAAAAGTTTTTCCTGATTTGGCTTCTTCATACCTTTTAATTTGCTGCTCCAATCCTATGTTTTTCTCTTCTAATGACAATATTTCCTGTTCATTGCGTTTTTTCTCCGC
>DAOOJC010000379.1:0-2396 GCA_035384905.1 Acetivibrio sp.
ATATCATATATATGCAATTGTTATTCAAAAGCTACAGTTACAGCAACAAATACACCAAAAGCAACACCAACAGCGACACCGACAGGAAAAGCAACACCAACACCTTCAGCAACACCAACACCGAGACCGGCTCCGACAGCTGTGAAAAACGGAAACGGCAGCGGACTTAGTGGCGAATACTATGACAACATGGATTTGACTAAGTTTAAGTTTGCAAAAGTTGATCCTGTTATTAATTTCGATTGGGGTGAGGGTTCACCGGCAGATGCAATTGATGCGGATTCTTATTCTATAAGATGGACAGGCAAGGTTGAACCCCGGTATTCGGAAACATACACTTTCTATACCAATACCGATGATGGGGTAAGACTCTGGGTAAACGGTGTTCTGCTGATTGATAAATGGCAGAGTCAATCAGCTACCGAGTACAGCGGCAAGATTGACCTTGAGGCGGGCAAGAAGTATGAAATTAAAATGGAATACTATGAGCATAGAAGGGGTGCATCGGCAAAGCTCATGTGGTCGAGTTTGAGTCAGGAGAAGGAGATAATACCGTCGAGTCAATTGTATCCTTCCGATGAGCCATTGCCTCCCCAACCGGAAAATGGCTTGAAAGCAGAGTATTTTGGCGATAAGGAATTGGGTGAATTAAGGCTTGGCAGAACGGACGATGTTATAGATTTTGATTGGCAGAGGAATTACCCTGTCTCAGACTTACAGGAAGGAAGATTTTCAGTAAGGTGGACGGGTAAAATTCAATCAAGATATACCGAGGAATATACGATTCATGCACTTTCGGATGATGGTGTCAGAGTATGGATAGACAATATTCTCATAATTGATAATTGGAAAAGGCAGAAGAGCAGGGTTGAAACTACAGGGAAATTTGAGTTTAAGGAAGGAAAACAATACAGTATAAAAATTGAGTATTTTAACTATGGCGGGCCTGCGTCCATGAAGCTTTTATGGTCAAGCACAAGGCAGGAAAAGCAGGTTATACCTTCGAAATATCTGTTTACATTTTAATAAGAGGAATACGGTATAGAATTCATGGTGTAAATTAGGGTGAATTAAATAAATGTGAAGGAAAGTATTCCAGAAACTTAAGTTACGCAAGACTAGCCGCTTGTAAATACTCCGTGGGGTCGAGCAAAACTCACTTCGTGAAAGTGGATGCTCTCCCTTTCCACGTCGTATTAAAAGGCGGCTACAACTTGCTTCACAATGTTTCTTCCATATTTTACTTCACTTAAATAATATACACACTGATTAGTTTAGATTGTGTCTATTCAAATTGATTTTGCTCTTCTCTAATCTTTTCTTCATATTTTTGAATAATAATATCATAAAGCCGTTTGCTTACCGTACCGGTAACTTTATAGTTATTTGTTTTTTGAAACTTTATAACACTTTTCTTAAGATTATCTCCGAATTTACCGCTGGGCCAGTCATTGAAGTACCCTAATTTTTTTAAGGCCTTCTGAACTTTAAGTACATCGGAGCCAACGTCTCCGCTCTTTAAAACCTTGAAGGGGCGGTTTTTCTGAACAATAGTGACGGTAGTGCCATGGGGGACTATGCTATAGAGCTCCTTGGCACTTTCGTTATACATTCTGATGCAGCCGTGGGAAGCATTTTGTTTTCCGATAAACCAGGGATACTTTGTTCCGTGAATTCCGTATTTTCCCCAGGGTACGTTAAGTCCCATCCATGACCCTCCAAAACTTCCACCCCAGGCAGACTTGCTTATTATCTTCCACGTTCCTTCAGGAGAAGGGGTTTCAGGTTTTCCACCGGACACCAAATAGGTTTTCACCAGTACTCCGTCCTTGTAAAGGTATAACCTCAGCTCATCCAAATTAATATAAATATGATAGCCTTCTTTTTGTATATAGGACTCTGTAAACTCATCTTGAAAACTTTCACTGATTACATACAGATCTTCGTTTGTAGGATGAAAGTCATCCAGAATCAATATGTTGTTCCATATTGTATATAAAATAAACAGAAGTATAGACACTACCAAGGTCAACACGGCTTTATTTTTCAATAATATCACCTAAGATTTACTGATAACTGTTAAATTATATGATTTACAATGCTTGGACTATTATGATAAGCACAAAAAGCCGATAACTAAATAAAACAAATTGTATTATTGTACTATGAACATAAACCTATGTTTGATTAATAGATGAATATTAGTTAAACTATTATGAGGAAATAGATTGTATATAATATTGTATAATGTTAAAATTCGATTAGGATTATTTTATAAGGAGGGAATTTATATGTCTAAGGCCATTAGAGAACAGATAGTAAAGGTGTCAAAGCTCATGTACGAAAGGGATATGGCAAATGCTTTTGAAGGTAATGTGTCCGTACGGGATGATAAT
>DAOOJC010000380.1:0-2387 GCA_035384905.1 Acetivibrio sp.
TGTCCTTTCGTATCCTTGTACCGTTTTGAACTTGTAACATGACAGAGTATACAATATGAATATGCGGCTTTTTTCTTGCATCAATAGACTCTTTGACTATTTTAAAGTCATTTACGTTATTTTCTTTTACTCCGGCTTTTTTTATTGCAAACTCTTTTAATTCATCCATGCCGTCATCTAAAGACATCTTTATATTATGAACAATTAACTTCATCGATACCTCTCAAATGCAATATCATCTATTGTAAATAAAATTCTTCCACGATTTAGTCAAACTAATTCATTTTGCTTATATTGACTTCTACCTCATAGTCTTGCAAAAGCTTTACCGTATCGGGCAGTACAACCTTTAGAGGCCTTTTGTGACGACCTTCTCCCAGGCCCCTCACGTCTACACTTAAACGCAAGTTGGACTCTTTTATCTTTTCAATTTCTTGCCGTATACCCGTTATGCTTATTTTTATATTTTCATTGAGAACTTCACATTTATACATATCGCCGGCCTGAGCATTTTCAATCAATATATCATCCTTGTCAAAGGTAATTTCCTTAACTACTACCTCCTCTATAACCACATCCACATATACGCTCCTTTGAGTATCAAAAAGACGTACACCTTCGGGCAAAACAAGATTCACTATTTTAGTCGTGGTGGCAGACATGTTTTCAATATCAATGGGTTCGGTCTTCAGGTTGTCAATAAGTTCAACCGTATCCGCCGCCCCTGTTATCAGTGCTTTCTCCGGTATAACTCTATGTATTCCATCGGCATAATTTCTTGCAGGCCTTCCGATAATCGTAGGTACTATAGGCACCTCTTTAGCAAACTCAACACTGACATCCACACTAAGCTTTCCGGTTAGTTCTTCTATTTCCTCACCTTCCGTATCATAAACCACGCATTCCGATTTTCTAACCATGTTACTGCTCATGTTGTTTATATCCACATATGCACAGACTTCTCCAATTGAATCTACAATATCATCCGCAGCTTCTATCGATACCGTTCCCGGTACTGCATTTACACTTATTACCTTATAATTCTCCCTTGGATTGCCGGTAGGAATAACCTTAACAGGAAAAGAGTTTTCTCCAACCTTTTCAAGTACAAGGTCAACATGCCTCGGGGTTACACCTTGAAAATAAACCCCACCTTTGTAGTTAAACACATCAATCCCCTGATACCTCACATCTATTTGCAGATGTCTGGTATTTGACTCATTTATCTTTGAAAGGTCAAGAATTGCCTCAAAATCATTTTGACTTACTGTATTTATTTTATTTTTCCTTCCTTTTAATCTGACGGAAACGGTTCTGGGAAAATTGCCGTCTTTTATAATAATTCCCTTTTCTTTGAGTACATTTTCATTTTCCACACTCAGAGGTACGTTTAAATCAATCCACTCTACCGGGTTGGTGCTGTCCAAGACAAAGTACCATAAAAATATGGCAAATACCACCGACAATATTTTAATTGTAGTGTCCTTCTTCAATAATTCACTCATTTGGCCTTCACCTTCCATATTCCAAGCCTTTTACCCGGATTATCCTTCATTATGAGGTTTTTACTCAGTGCCTTTCTGAGAGTATCTGAAGTAAGATTCCTTGAAAGTCCTCCGTTTAATGCAACGGAAATCTTTCCCGATTCCTCGGAAACCACAACTACAATTGAATCAGAGACCTCACTTATTCCCAATGCCGCCCTGTGTCTGGTTCCCAGTTCCTTACTCAGGTTTGAATTCTCGGTCAAAGGCAGGAAACACGCCGCTGCCTTTATTTTATTATCCCTAATGACAACAGCTCCGTCATGCAAAGGAGTATTTGGCGTAAAAATATTTATCAAAAGCTCTGATGTAACATTCGAATCCAAACGAATACCGGAGTTGATAATCTCTCCTATCTTAGTTTCCCTTTCAATTACAATAAGTGCTCCGGTAAAGGTCTTCGACATCTCTGTTACCGCTTTTACTATCTCTTCAATCAATGCCTTTACCTTTACATTTATATCTTCGTCCTCAAGACTGAAAAAGTTTCTGAACCGGCTTCTTCCCAATTGCTCGAGACCTCTTCTGAACTCGGGTTGAAATAAAACCACCAGAATAATAGCCATGTATTCAATAGTAAGCCTCAATATAAAGGAAATGGTTCTAAAACCTAGTATCTCACTCAGCCTGGCAGCCACTACGATAACAAGAATACCTTTGATTAACTGCCACGCCCGAGTCTCCCTTATCAGCTTTACAAGCTTGTAAACAACAAAAGAGACAATAGAGATATCAATTATTATCTTAATGACATCCCAGGGACTATTTATATCAAGATTTGTTGATAAATATTTAATAAACTCCCATATACTTCCGCCAATCAATAATATCATTTCAAAACCC
>DAOOJC010000381.1:0-2385 GCA_035384905.1 Acetivibrio sp.
ATACGTCTTATTGTATTAACTATCAATGCTATGAACAAATCATAGAAGAGGTAGTTACCGATAAAGAAAACAAACATAGATACAAAGAAGAAAATATAAAGGTAGGGTTTTGATGAAGATACTCTGCCGAACAACATTTCCGAAGTAACTTCCTGTTTTTGACCTAAAACCGATTGGTAACCTATACTGTACCTTATAGCCGAATTGGATAAATATATTTCCTTTTGTCCTAAAACTATAACAGTATCATATTCTTCGTACTTGGTAACCGATCCCGTATATTCTTTATCGATTATTATAAGCGTTCCTTTATCATCGGTTTCCGCAAGAATCACCGGTTGATCACTCTCTATTACAAGCTCTCCGTTTTTGATGGTAAATTCCGGAGTATTTTGTTCCAGTTGCGTTATAAGTTGGGTAGTGTAATCTTTAATTGATGCTACAAATATAGCCGAGAAAATAACGGAAAGCAGAAAAGTAAACAGCAGAATGTATAAGAATGCTTTTGAAAAATTCTTATACACGAAGTGTTTATATGCATGCATGTCCGTAAAGCTCTTTATAAATATCCAGAATACCGGTTTTCTTTTGTTTTCCATAGTTCTCCTTGCGTTCACAATTTTACTTATACCATTATACAGCATAATGACAAAAAGATATAAAAAAATGCAGCCTACTATTTTCACCATTTCAAATCGTATCATTTAGTCCTCTGTGCCTTCATTTGCTCCTTAAAGCGGATAAGGTTCATGATTTCAGCTTGATCGGATTCATCGAGTTTCTCAAAACTTCTGGCAAAAACTGTGGCCGGTTGGCTCAGCTCACTTTCGTCCAGTATTGCGTTGACTGACACGCCAAATAATGTGCTCAGTTTTGAGATTTCGTCAGCAAGTATTTTTCTGTTGCCATTTTCCATCTGGGTGAAAGTAGACCTGCTCACACCAAGATATTTTGCTACATAGTCCTGGGACAGATTCATCTGTGTTCTCAGTTTTTTAATTCTCTCATTAATTCCCCTCATTTTTGCTCCTCCTTTACCAACAGTATTATTATAATACGCGCTGTTTGAAAATACAACACTAAATGTTAGAAAACCTAACCCAATTTTTTATGTGTTGTGTGCTAAAATAATTACATGAGCAGGAGAGACAAAGAGTTCAGATCAGATAAATTTGTTTTGCAATCGGATTTCCGACCTACAGGTGACCAGCCTGCAGCAATAGAGGCATTGGCAAACGGAGTGCTTTCAGGGTATAAACATCAGACTCTTCTGGGAGTTACCGGTTCGGGTAAGACTTTTACCATGGCAAATATTATTGAAAAAGTTCAGAAGCCCACTCTTGTCATTGCACATAACAAGACATTGGCTGCCCAGCTGTGTTCGGAGTTTAAAGAGTTCTTTCCCGATAACAGTGTGGAATACTTTGTATCCTATTACGACTATTATCAGCCCGAAGCATATATTCCCTCTACCGATACATATATTGAAAAGGATATGTCCATAAATGACGAAATAGATCAGCTGCGACATGCCGCCACATCGGCTCTTCTGCAAAGAAGGGATGTAATAATAGTAGCATCGGTTTCCTGCATTTACGGTCTGGGCAGTCCTGCCGATTATGAGGACTTAATGCTGTATATCGGGGTGGGCATGACGCTTGACAGGGATGATGTGATAAAGAAACTGGTGGAAATACAGTACTCACGAAATGAAATGGATTTTAAAAGAGGAACTTTCAGGGCAAAAGGAGATTCTTTAGAAATTGCTCCTTCCAACAGTGCAAATGTCGGGTACAGAATAAGCTTTTTCGGAGATGAAGTGGAGAAAATTACGCAGTTTGATTCATTGACCGGAGAAATAACAGGTTATGTCAATCATCTGGCGGTTTTTCCCGCCAGTCATTTTGTTTCTAAAGATACAAAACTTAAAAGAGCCATAGAAGATATACAGGCGGAACTGCAAGAGAGGGTGGCATATTTTGAAAATCAAGGCAAGATAGTGGAGGCTTACAGGCTCAATCAGAGAACCAGTTATGATTTGGAGATGATTAGGAATATAGGGTTCTGTTCGGGAATAGAGAATTATTCAAGGCATATTGACGGCAGGAAGGAAGGACAGCCGCCGGCCACTTTGCTTTCCTTCTTCCCCGAGGATTTTTTAATGTTCATAGATGAGTCGCATGTAACAATTCCTCAGATAGGAGGTATGAACAAAGGCGATCGGTCCAGGAAGAAGAACCTGATTGACTTCGGATTCCGGCTGCCTTCTGCATATGACAACAGACCGCTGACTTTTGAGGAGTTTAAGGAAAAACAGAACCAATGTATTTATGTGTCGGCAACTCCCGGCGATTACGAGCTGGGGATATCGGAGCAGGTAGCCGA
>DAOOJC010000382.1:0-2373 GCA_035384905.1 Acetivibrio sp.
TCTTTAACATACTTATCTTTTAAAGCAGACATCTAATTATTACCTCCTCTCTCAGAGAATACCTATCAACCTTTGGCTTCTTTGATTATATCAATAGTTCCGTTGCATTTTTTGCACTCTCTGTCCTTTTCTCCATTCTCCAGAATATGTCTTCTAATCCTTGTAGGCTTTCCGCATTTCGGGCAAACCAGCATAACCTTTGAGCTGTTAATCGGTGATTCCTGATGAATTATTCCACCCTGCTGGTATTGTGATCTGGGCTTTTTATGTTTAGTTGTAATATTAACACCCTCTACTAAAACAGTGCCGTCCTGTGCATTAACCTCCAACACTTTACCCTTTTTGCCTTCATCTTTTCCGTTTAAAACTATTACTGTGTCTCCCTTTTTAACGTGAACCTTTTTCTTCAACTTAAGCCGCCTCCTCCCTTATAAAACTTCTGGTGCGAGGGACAATATTTTCATATATTCCTTATCCCTTAATTCTCTTGCAACAGGTCCAAAGATACGAGTTCCTCTTGGATTCTTATCCTCTTTTATAATAACTGCTGCATTTTCATCAAACCTTATATAGGAACCATCTGTTCTTCTAATCCCTCTTTTTGAACGAACTATAACACATTTTACAACGTCACCTTTTTTAACAACACCTCCGGGTGTTGCTTCTTTAACGGAAGCTACTATAACGTCACCAATGTTTGCGTACTTTCTTTTTGAACCTCCAAGAACCTTTATACACATTAACTCCTTTGCTCCGCTGTTATCAGCAGCCCTGAGCATTGTTTGTGCTTGAATCATATTAGAACCTCCTTTCTGCTAAGCTTAACGGGCTCTTTCAATAATCTCAACCAGTCTCCACCTTTTATCTTTGCTAAGGGGACGAGTTTCCATTACCCTGACTGTGTCACCGATATTACAATCATTTTTCTCATCATGAGCTTTCAGTTTGTATGTTCTTTTAACATACTTCTTATAAAGCGGATGCTTTTCAGAACTTTCTATATTAACAACTATTGTTTTATCCATCTTATTGCTGGTAACCTTACCAACCCTAGTCTTTCTTAAAGCTCTATCAGCCAACTTAACCTACCTCCTTTCAAGGTATATTAAACCTTTATACCCTTGAGTTCCCTTTCCCTCAATACAGTCTTAATACGTGCAATTGACTTCTTTACATCCTTGAGTTTCATAGGATTTTCAAGCTGATTTGTTGCATGTTGAAATCTAAGCTTGAATAACTCTGACTTCAACTCACCAAGTTCCTTTTCCAACTCATCCAGTGATCTTTCTTTTATATCTTTAGCTTTCATTTGCTTCACCACCCATTTCTTCTTCACGTGTTATAAATTTACACTTAATGGGAAGTTTATGCATAGCAAGCCTTAGAGCTTCCCTTGCAACCTCTTCCGATACTCCAGCAATTTCAAACAATACTCTACCAGGCTTAACTACAGCCACCCAATATTCCGGAGCTCCTTTACCACTACCCATACGGGTTTCAGCAGGCTTTTGAGTTACCGGCTTATCCGGGAATATCTTAACCCAAACCTTACCGCCCCTTTTTGTAAAACGAGTCATAGCTACCCTGGCAGCCTCTATCTGATTACTCGTTATCCACGCAGGTTCAAGAGCTTGAAGTCCAAATTGTCCTTCATACACTTTGTTTCCTCTTGTTGCCACACCTTTCATTCTTCCTCTTTGAACCTTTCTTCGTTTTACTCTTTTAGGCATTAACATTATTTATCTCCTCCTTCCCGCTTTTTCTCCTTCTTAACAGCCGGAAGAACTTCTCCTTTATATATCCAGACTTTAACACCCAATTTACCGTAGGTTGTATTAGCTTCTGCAAAACCGTAATCAACATCTGCCCTTAATGTCTGAAGAGGTATTGTTCCTTCATGGTAATGCTCTGTTCTTGCTATTTCAGCACCTCCAAGACGACCGGACACAGATGTTTTTATACCCTTTGCACCAAGTCTCATTGTCCTTGACATAGCTTGTTTCATTGCTCTTCTGAAAGAGATTCTTTTTTCGAGCTGTGAAGCTATATTTTCTGCAACTATTTGAGAATCCAATTCCGGAACCTTAATTTCTGTTATATTTATCAAAACATTCTTCTGGGTTAATTTTTCGAGCTGTTTTCTCAGTTCCTCTATTCCGGAACCACCCTTTCCGATTACTAATCCGGGTTTTGATGTATTAACATTAATCTTAACCTTATTTGCAGCTCTTTCAATCTCAATTCTTGAAATACCCGAAATATATAGCTTCTTTTTGATGAACTTCCTTATTTTTACATCTTCAACCAAAAGCTCGCTAAAATTCTTGTCATTGGCGTACCACTTGGTATCCCAATCCTTGATTATACCTATTC
>DAOOJC010000383.1:0-2371 GCA_035384905.1 Acetivibrio sp.
TCGAAAAAATCCTTAAACACCACTTCAGGGGGTACAATTGAGTATAGAATCATTGCAATTCCTCCAATTCCTTCTCATATACCTTCTCTTTTTTTTTGCTTCTTTCCTCTTCTATAAACTCATACAACTTATTCAAAGCGTCATGGAGACCGCCGGTTTCGTCAATAAGGCCATGCTTAACCGCTTCATCCCCGAACAGTATTGTACCAACGTCATTTGCCAGTTCACCAGTCTTTAACATAAGGCTTCTGAAGTTGTCCTTTGATATTTTTGAGTTTTTGGCCACGAACTGTACCACTCTCTCCTGCATCCTGTCAAAATATTCATAGGTCTGGGGCACACCAATGACCATTCCGTTCAGTCTTATAGGGTGTATTGTCATTGTAGCGGACGGAGCAATAAAGCAATACTTCGTAGCAACAGCCATAGGTACACCAATGCTGTGCCCTCCTCCTAAAACCAAGGATACGGTCGGCTTTGACATGCTTGCAATCATCTCAGCTATGGCAAGCCCAGCCTCCACATCCCCTCCCACAGTGTTTAATATAAGCAGCAGTCCGTCGATTTCTTCACTCTCCTCTATGGCAACAAGCTGCGGTATAACATGCTCGTATTTAGTAGTCTTGTTCTGCGGAGGAAGAACCATATGCCCCTCTATTTGACCTATCACTGTAAGGCAGTGAATATTACCTTTTTTATTCTTTATAGATGCCTTCCCCAGTTCCTTTATCTCATCTATACTCGTCTTGTTTTCTGTTTGGGTATCGGGTGTTGAAACCGATGCATTTCCAAAAGTAACCCTGTCTTCTTCCCTCAAATCACCACATCCTTAGATTTTTAAGATACACTTTCTTTATTAGTATTATTTTAACCAAAGGAAAATATAACAGGGAATAATTAAGTTATAAATAGCAGAACAAAGGTGAAGGAAAATAATGCACTTAAATAAATAACAAAAGGACCCGCAATTCATCGCAGGTCCATTCTTTTTTATATTATAAACTTCAAACTTTTTTTCCTACTTGCCTTTATTGCCACCTTCTCAATTCTTACTTTCAGTATCCTTCGAATCAGATTTTTTTTCGTCTTTTGCTTCTGTTTTCTGTGCCGGAGCAGTAGTCTTAAAGTATTCATTCAATTTTACACTGTCTATCAACGTTGTACCGTTTACATTCTTCATTGTAATCACATAATCATACTGGTAGAATGTTTCATCCCCTATCATTCCATTGGTATTGACAGCAGCTGCTTTAAACGAAACCATATACATTTTATTCTTATATGAATATCCGGGGTGAACCGATACAGTAAAGCTGTCATATCTGTTTAGCCTCTCCATGTTTATCTGAAGAGGAAACGATTCAATTTTAAATTTGCCCTTATAGTCATCATCGATAAGCAACAAATTCTTTCCGCCTTCTGCAGAACTTACACCTATTTTCTGCAGAATATCAATAAAAACAAGTTTATCTTTATTCCAATTGGATTTTATCAGGTTCATTCTTTCCTTATCAACTTTCAGCAAATTGTTGAAGTACAATTCGATAAGTGCCTTCTCTCCATCATAAACCTTCTTTTCTTCATCAATTTGTGTATTAAGGTAAGGAATTCTGGTTAAAAAATCATTATTTAAAATAAACAATCTTTTTGTAAGACCCGGTTTATAATTTGCCTCTCTTTGAGTCAGAACCTTGTAATCGTTTCCTTCCTTAATTACCTCTACATCGTATCTTGCCTGTACCTTTATGTAATCATAAGCTTCTTCATTTATCTCTTTTTCTTGTCCGTTTTCCTTAATTCTCTCATAGAGCTTCGTATCGGGATTCTTCTGATAATACTGGAGAAAATAGGACTCAGCCAAACCTTTTGCCTTAAGATCAACCTTTACATAATATACAAATATGTCATTAGTGTCGCCGACAAAGGCAGCATCAACCAACGGCTTACCGTCATTTGCAATAATTATGTCATAATCTAAAGCAACAATACCATTTATTGAAACCATCCTTGGAAGGTGTATACCCACTTCCGGATTATTATTACCTTCTTCTAAGGTACGATTTGCGATCATACCGGAAATACTGTCAGGTATATTTCCGCTGAGAATATTCTGTTCATACTCATTTATCGGCTTCTCATAAATTTTACCAAAGTACTCCTTTAGCATTTCTTTTACCTTATTATCCTCATCGGGACTTGTAATCGGTGTCTCAATCTTTGGTTCGGGCTGAACCTCCGGAGTCTTCTTAAACAACGAGTCACATCCGGAAAAGCTCATCAAATTTGCGACAATAATTGCTGATAATGCCAATGTTTTTAATCTTTTTCTCATCTTATCCACCTCATATTTTAAAATATATCAGTTAAATCT
>DAOOJC010000384.1:0-2363 GCA_035384905.1 Acetivibrio sp.
GAGAGCCCAATGTATTATCCATGATTAACACAGGAGATTATTATTGGGATCCTCCTTTAGGAGAAGTATTCAAGGGTACAACGGTAAAAGCTGTTGCTGTAAGGTCAGACGGTAAAGTGAGCCGAATTGTGACCTGCTCCTATTTTGTAGATCCCGATATGAATACAAGGTACAGTCTCCCTGTCATTTCAATTGTAACCGATGAGGCAAACTTATTTGACAAAAACACCGGAATATATTTAAACAGTAATAAAAGCGGGGCTGATTGGGAAAGACCTGCTCATATTGAATTCTTTGAAGAGGATGGGACTCTCGGTTTTTCCCACTATTGCGGAATAAGGCTTCATGGAGGAGGTTCAAAAGGGTTCGGTCAAAAAAGTCTTCGATTATACGCAGACCGGGGATACGATTATAAGGAGAAAATCAGCTATAATATATTCCCCGGATTAAAAGACAAAGTGACTGGAAAAAGTATAACCGATTTTAAGCGACTTATATTGCGAAATTCCGGAAATGACTGGTCAAACAGCATGTTCAGGGATGGGCTGATGCACAAACTGGTTTCTCATTTAAAACTTGATACACAAGCATATAGGCCATCAGTAGTATTTATTAACGGTGAATATTGGGGAATACATAACATACGCGAACGGTATGACAATATATATTTTGCATCCCATTATAATCTGGACAAGGACAGGGTCGCACTGCTCGAAGTTACATATTTTGGAACTCTCACCGTAAATGAAGGAACAGATGAGGATGCACAAGCTTATACCAATGATATTATCAACTTTCTTAAATCAAACGATATTACCCAAAAAGATAATTATGAGTACATAAAGACGAAAATGGATATGGATAATTTTATTGATTATCAGGTTGCGAATATTTACTTTGCCAATGGCGACTGGCCTCAGAACAATGTTAGCATGTGGAAATACAAGACCGAGGACGGTTTGTACCACCCGGAGGCACCCTATGGGCAAGACGGTAGATGGAGATGGATCATAAAAGATACGGATTTTGGCTTTTGTGGACCAATGATGGCTTCTAGCGGTATTACTCATGATACTTTGAGTCATGCTTCGGAAAATGCCCAAAATGAATGGGCGGTATTTCTTTTTAAAACACTACTGAAGAATTCTGAGTTCAGAAATGCGTTTATCAATAGAATGGCCGATTATCTTAATACCTGCTTTGAGCCTGAATTAGTAACAGATACGATAGATGAAATGAAGAATGTCATAGAATCTTCAATACCGGAACATAATGCCCGTTGGCAAGCTATTTTCGATTGGGACGGTGAGGTAGATTTAATGCGGACCTTTTCAAAAGAACGTCCCAGGTATGTGGTTAATCACGTAATTAATAAATTCAGCAGCTTTGGTGTTACAGATACTTATTCGATAAAGCTGGAAACCGATACTTCAAAGGGTTTTATCCGAATTAATTCCATTGATCTTAAAGCTTCAACCCGCGGAGTGAACACACCGGAATCATGGACAGGCAACTATTTCAAAGGTGTGCCTTTGACAATTAAGGCTATTCCTGAAGACGGATATGTTTTTGACCGGTGGGAAGGAACCGATGAAACCTCCGATACCATAGTTATAACGCCAGCAGGAGATATAAGCTTGAAGGCGATATTTAAAAAAGCCGGCAGTACAGATTGTAAAATTTCAGGATATGTAAATCCCGATTTATCCTCGACGGCTGCCGATATAAAATCAAATTTCAAGGTAGAAGTTTCAGGACTGGATGTTTCGGCTTTTACGGACGAGGATGGATATTTTGAATTGTCTGTTCCCCAAAACGATACAGGTTATGTTTTTAAAATAAGCAAAACCAATTATCTTACGAGAAAAGTTAAAATAGATAAAGTTTCACAGGATATGGCTTTGTCTTCTCAGGAATCACCGTTGATTTTATGGGCCGGAGATATTGAAATAGATGGACATTCAGACGGTGCCATAAATATGGGAGACATTGTAGAAATGATAAGAGTATTCAATTCCATTCCGAGTGATACAGAATACAATGGGGATATGGATTTTAACAAAGATAACGCAATTAACTTAAAAGACATTCTTATTGTAATAAAACATTTTAATACTACATCCAATTACTACAACTAAAACAGATGTTATTGAGTGCAATAAATAAATGAGAATAGAAATATACGCCGGATCAAAATATGTATAATAAAATAATGCAGGAGAGTCGTAATGTTGACTCTCCTGTATAATTAGCGGGATTTCACGATCTGAAATGACCAAAAAACGATGGGGGCTTGATGCCCTCATCGTTTTTACTGTGTGCCAGGCATGGCACTAATCTAGCTAGTGAAAGTCTAGCCACGG
>DAOOJC010000385.1:0-2361 GCA_035384905.1 Acetivibrio sp.
CTTTATATTGATTATTTTCATACAGCTTTTTCTTTTTTCTGCTGTAAATGCACAGGGAGAAAACCTTGTAAAAAATCCGGGATTTGAAGAAGGTGATCCCCATAGCCCGAACTTTTGGTCCACTCACAGCTGGAACAAGGAAAAAGGCAGATCGGAATTCTTTCTTGATGAAACTCAGTTTCACTCCGGCAGCAGGAGTGCCTGTATAGTTAACAACAATGAAAATGATTCCAGATACAAACAAGCTATCAAAGTTAAGGGAAATACTTATTACAGAATTTCATGCTGGGTAAAAACCGAAAATGTCAAATCAGATATTAAAGGTGCCAACCTTTCCCTTGAAGGCTCTACAGATACCTCAAGGGATGTTCGCGGGACAAGCGGCAATTGGGAATACATTGAGCTTTACGGCAAATCCAGCCCCAATCAGGATACTTTCACTCTTACTGTGGGCTTGGGAGGCCACGGCAATATTAATACGGGTAAGGCCTGGTTTGATGATATTGAAGTCATTGAACTGGATTCCCTGCCTCCGGGGAAAACTGCTGTAAGCCTTGATCCGGGCTACACAGGTCCGGACAGTGACGGCAAAACCGGCGGCAGCAGCACAAATAACGGTTATATTATCTTTGCTTCAATTCTCTTCATTGCTGCTATACTATCTTTTATTATCTTCACGTTTTTCAAAGACAAAATACCCGGTCTTAAATCAAAATTCAGCAGCGGTACCCACAATGAAGGCAGCAATATGAATAATGAGTCATCTGGGTGGATAAAAGTCAGATATGATAAAACCGACTTCATTATTATGGGTATTATGACTTTTATCTATCTTTGCATGGCATTATATAATCTGGGTGATTTGAAGGTTCCGACTACTTCATGGGAACCCACGATGCCCGACGAAACCTTTACCGTAGATCTGGGAAAAGATGCTCAGTTGTCCAGAATTTATTACTATTGCGGACTGGGAAGTACCAAAAAAATCGATTGCAAGTTAAGGGTCGAGTACCTTGATGAGACACAAGGCTTTAAGCATCTTGCCACCATCGATAAAGAAAATATATTTATATGGAAATATATTGACACTGCTCCGGTAAAGACACGTCAACTCAGGTTCATAGTGGATGTCTCCGGAGGTTCTATCAATGAAATCGCTGTCGTTGAACAGGGCAGCACAGAACCGATAAAAAGCATAAGCATCATTGACCGGCAGATAGAGGAAAAAAGTAAAGGCCGTTTGGAGAACCTGTTTGATGAACAGGAAAAATTTGCTTTTAAGCCTTCTTATATGAACGGTATGTACTTTGATGAAATATACCACGCCAGAGCTGCCTTCGAGTATGTTCATCGGATGACTCCTTCAGAGACTACACATCCGCCTCTCGGCAAGCTTTTCCTGGCAATAGGAATCCTTATATTCGGAATGGTTCCTTTCGGTTGGCGAATTATCGGAACACTGTTCGGTGTTGCTATGGTTCCGGTTATGTACGCTTTCGGTAAGAAAATCTTTCGTGACAGGCTTTATGCCTTTTGTTCAGCCTTTCTGATGATGTTTGACTTCATGCATTTCAGCCAGACACGAATAGCAACCATAGACAGCTACGTTACATTATTTGTCATATTGATGTACTACTATATGTATGATTATTTTATAAACAAGTCCTATCTTGTGGAACTAAAAGAGTCTTTAAAACCTTTATTCCTTTGCGGACTGTTTTTCGGTCTGGGGGCATCGAGCAAGTGGATAGCTTTCTACGGATCCATTGGGCTTGCCTTGTTGTTCTTGGTCAATAAAACTGCAGAGTTTATTGAATATAAAAAGCTGTCAAAAAAGAGGACCTCCAAAAGCACCTGGGTTGAGAAATACCCTCGAAGCCTGGCCGTCACATTAGGTGCGACAGTGCTGTTCCTCGCAATAATTCCCGCAATAATATATATATTCTCATATATTCCATGGATGCTGACCCCAAATAACAAAAGCGGTATCGGGATATTCTGGGATAATTCTTTGGATATGCTAAAGTTCCATTCCGGACTTCAATCCACGCACCCATACCAATCTGCATGGTGGGAGTGGCCTGTAATGGTAAAACCTATGGCGTTTTATTTCGGAAAGGATCTTGAACCCGGAATGGCTTCAAAGATCTTTACAATGGGTAATCCCGCAGTCTGGTGGATTGGACTTTTAGCACTATTATTAGTCAGTATATGGGCACTTTCAAAGCTTAACAAAAACATTGTTGTCTTATTTACTTTGTCGGTATTTTCTTTCGGATATATTGCATTGCCCAAGACGGTAATAACCACTATTTTCAAGAACGTAAACGCAGCACTCTGGCAGCTTTGCAAAAAAATATC
>DAOOJC010000386.1:0-2358 GCA_035384905.1 Acetivibrio sp.
TAATGTTAAAATCCACTTCGTGAAATCCCGTTAATTAATTATGGATCGAGACATATGTAAATAAACACCTTGAAAATGAAATTAGATATTGGCAATATAATATATTTAATTATAGCATATTTTATTATTTTTTTATCATAAATATTTTTCCTTATTAAGTACAAAATAATATAGAAATAAATGAAGCCGGAAAAAGAAACTCAACCTAATAAATACAGTGTCATAAATTCTGGATAGACGTGAAGTGTTATTTGAAATCAGCTTTTAAAACGGTGTAAAAAAACATAATAATATTTTGGAGGAATCAGATGTTATCGCAAATCAACAGTGTGATATTTTGCACAACACAAATTATGCAGGTTGTAATTTTTATAGCAGGGTGCTACTTTTTCGGGATATCCATCTTTGGCTGGCGAAAGAGAAAAGAGAAGGACCCTGGAGAATGTCTTCCTCAAAAGAAATTTGCTCTGGTTGTAGCCGCCCATAATGAAGAAACGGTTATTGCCCACATAGTTGACAGTCTTAACAGGCAGAACTATCCGGGCAATCTTTTTGATGTTTTTGTTATTGCCGACAACTGCACGGATAGAACCGCAGAAATAGCAGAAGAACACGGAGCAAAAGTATTCAAGAGGTTCAATAACAGTGCCCGGGGTAAGGGACATGCCATAGAATGGATGTTTGCACAAATATTCAATATGGAAGAAAAGTACGATGCCATTTGCGTTTTTGATGCCGACAATCTTGTCACATCGAATTACTTACTGGAAATGAACAGGCAACTCTGCGAAGGCCATAAGGTTATACAGGGCTATATCGACAGCAAAAACCCCTTTGATTCCTGGATTACCTGCTCGTATTCCATTGCTTTTTGGCTTTCGAACAGGTTATTCCAGCTTCCCAGATACTACCTGGGACTGAGTTGCGGCCTTTGCGGTACAGGCTTTTGTGTTGATGTTGATGTTTTAAAGGAAATAGGTTGGGGAGCAACTTGTCTTACCGAGGATCTGGAATTTACAATGAAGCTTGCCCTCAGCAATTACAAGGTTGCATGGGCAAATAATGCTGTTGTGTATGACGAAAAACCCATCACCTTGAAACAATCATGGAACCAGCGTAAAAGATGGATGCAAGGTCACGCTGACTGTGCAAGCCGTTTTTTAGGTCCCCTTTTCCGAAAAGCTTTTAGGGAAGGAAATTTAATAGCTTTTGACTGTGCGGTATATTTGTTTCAACCGATAAGGTTGGTGTTTATAGGGCTGATTACAATAATGATGTGGGTTCAAACCATATTTCCCACATCACCATTTTACAATCTGAGGTATGTTTTCCCCACCCAAGTCTGGTATGTATTTGTAACCCTGCAGTTTTTATACGGCCCTTTGGTTGTGCTTTCTGAAAGGAAATTCAATTTAAAGGCACTGATCGGTTTTCTGATTTATCCGTTTTACTGCATAACATGGATTCCTATTACGATACAGGGCTTTTTAAGCAAGAACAATAAAGACTGGAGTCATACCCGTCACTCAAGGGAAATAAGCATATTGGATCTTGAAAAAGCATAAGGGGGGAGAAGAGCTAGCCGCCTGTAAATACTCCTTGTGGGTCGAGCAAAACCCGCTTCGCAAAAACGGATGCTCTCCCATTCCTCGCCGTATTAACAGGCGGCTGCAACTTGCTTCACTCTTTGTTAAGTACCAGTTCATCGTCCTTTCTTTGAACAAGAACCTTGTCACCAGCTTTCACTCTGCCTTCGAGCATTTCCTCCGCCAGTTTATCCTCTACCATGCTCTGTATTGCCCTCCTCAAAGGCCTTGCACCGTAAATCTGGTCGGTTCCTTTCTTTGCCAGAAGAGCAATGGCATCTTCAGATACCTCAATATTGATAGAGCTTTGTTCAAGTCTTTTCGCAAGGTTGTTTATCATAAGCTCCACTATCTTTTTAAGATGCTCCTCTTCTAACGGATGGAACACTATAATCTCATCTATTCTGTTTAAAAACTCAGGTCTGAAGCTCTTTTTAAGCTCTCCCATAACATTGTTTTTCATATCGTTGTAATTTCTTTCGGTGTTTTCAACCCCGGTACTGAAGCCCATACGTTTTGGCTCGGTAATAAGTCTTGCACCTACGTTTGAAGTCATAATTATAACAGTATTTCTGAAGTCTACCGTCCGCCCTTGGGAATCCGTCAGTCTTCCGTCCTCAAGAATCTGCAGCAATATATTGAATACATCGGGATGGGCTTTTTCAATTTCGTCAAACAGAAGTACCGAATAGGGTCTTCTTCTGACCTTCTCCGTAAGCTGACCGCCTTCTTCGTATCCAACATATCCTGGAGGTGAACCCACAAGCCTTGA
>DAOOJC010000387.1:0-2352 GCA_035384905.1 Acetivibrio sp.
TTTATCTCATCGCTGTTTCCCCATCCGGCCAATCCCGATGCACAGACAAAAAACTTCCCCGATGATATAAACTCTTCGACCATCATGGTTTTGCATGGCACCCGGTCAAAAGCCTCCACCACAACATCACAGTCATCAAACAGCTCTTTGGCATTACTCTTTTGCACTTTTTGCTGTATGGCTTCTATTTTGATGTCCGGGTTAATCCTTTTGAGGTTTTCCCTAAGTGCCAGAACCTTGGGCATTCCCAGCTGATTAAGGAAGAAAAACTGCCGGTTCAGGTTTGATGGTTCCACCACATCAAAATCGACTATTTTGAATTTATGAAATCCGCTTCTGACAAGGCTTATAGCACAGTTTGAACCCAGCCCTCCTGCACCGGCAATCCCCACCTTAACCTTTTTTAGCCTCTCCAGCCTCTCTTCACCGATGTAGGACACCAGCCCTTTTAAAAACTCATTCATATACCCCTCCACAAATACTATATTATCTGGCAGTCTTTTGTATTGTGACCGTAAAAGAGTCCAATGCTTTCACCATAAACAACTATATTGCCTGCCAGTCCTTAAAAACCGGTTGATAACCCTTCTTGTAAATCATTTGCTTTATTTCTTCAACTCCCCTCCGGTCATTGATGTCAAATTGCCCTTCACTCTTATCTTCCAGGGTATGTCCTCCTACCTCGGTACTTGACCCGGCAGACATTTTTGTGACACCCAGACCAATGAGGTTATCCCTGAAGCCTTGACCCTCCCTCGTGGAAACCGTTATTCCCGCTCTTGGCATAAAAAGCCTCTGGGCAAGCATTATCTGAACCAAGTCACTGTCCTCGACGGCATATGCAGGCTTGAAACTTCCGCAATGGGGCCTTATTCTCGGAAGGGATATGCTTATCTCCGTATCCGGGTACCGGCTCTGAAGATAGTCCGCATGAATTCCCGTAAAAAATGCTTCCTTCCTCCAGTCATCAAACCCCAAAAGTGCACCTATGTTTACACTTCTCATTGATGCCCGACAAGCCCGTTCCGGTGCCTCAAGCCTGTACATGTAATTTCTCTTTGGCCCCTTTATGTGAAGCTTTTCGTACACCTCTTCGTTGTATACCTCCTGGTAAATCGTAAGGCCGTCAACACCGGCTTCTATTAGTTCTGCATACTCCATCTGACCCAGAGGATATATTTCTATTGATATGGACCTGAAATACTTTTTTAAGACCTCGACACATTGTCTAATGTATTCCACCGGACTTTTAAGCCTCGATTCTCCCGTAAGAATTAAAATATGTCTAAGACCGGTGGACGATATGACCTGTGCCTCCTTTTCCACCTCTTCCAAGGTTAGCTTTCTTCTTGTGATCTTATTGGTTATATTAAATCCGCAATACACGCATTGATTCACACAGTAATTGGCCAAATACATCGGTGTGTATAAGAATATAACTTTGCCGAAATTCTGTATTGTCAGCTTCCTTGCCCTTTGTGCCATTGGCTCCAAGTACTTCAAAGCCTTTTTGGACAGAAGCATCAAAAATTCAAGCTCCGTAATTCTGTCTTTGTTGATAATGTTTATAATGTCCTGCTCACAAACCCTATCAAAAAAAGCTTCAAAATCGAAATTTTTGTACTTTATGTATCTTTCATAAAAGCTCATAATTCACTCCCCATCCCTTAAGGTTAAGTAAAATATTCCGGAAACCGGAGTTTTGACGGCTAGCCGCGTGACCCCACAATGTTTCTTTCATATTTTCTTCACAAGTTTACTCCACCGCTAACAATGAATCACTCTTCTATGCTCCCAGAAAACCTGTCAGAGGAGAGGAAGCCTCGGCATAATCCCTTACCGCACCGGTTCCGGAAAGGAAAGCCTTTCTTCCGGCCTCAACTGCTCTAGCAAAGGCCCCAGCCATTTCTACCGGGTCTCCTGCGGTAGCAATCGCGGTATTGACCAGAACGGCTGCAGCCCCAATTTCCATAGCCTCACATGCCTCGAAAGGCTTTCCGATACCCGCATCAACAATCACAGGTATATCAATTTCATCAATCAGGATTTTAACCAATTCCCTGGTCTTAAGCCCTTTATTCGTACCAATAGGAGCACCCAACGGCATTACCGCCGCCGCACCTGCATCCCTTAGCCTCTTGGCATCCATAAGGTCAGGGTTCATATAAGGCAGCACCACAAATCCTTCCTTTACAAGTATCTCCGTTGCCTTAACGGTTTCCCGGTTGTCCGGAAGCAGGTACCGGTTATCCGATATCACCTCTATTTTTACAAAGTTACCGCAACCTGCGGCTCTTGCAAGTCTTGCAATCCTTACAGCCTCCTCGGCATTTCTGGCCCCTGAGGTATTGG
>DAOOJC010000388.1:0-2340 GCA_035384905.1 Acetivibrio sp.
ACCCATACCTTCTTAATATCCATTGCGAGATTAGAGGAAAACTCCTCTAAAAGCCGCGTCTTTCCAACCCCTGCCTCTCCAATTATACTAATGCATTTTGTGTTTGTATTGATGGCATAATTATATATGGATACAAGCTGCCCCAGTTCCTTTTCCCTTCCGATGAATGGCGTTCTGTCGTCATAATCGTGCTCCGCATTGATTTCAATAGGCAAGTAACATCTTACAGTCTTTTCTCTGTTTTTAACCTTTATCTCAACAGGCTTTGTGTACTTGATTATGCCCTTTGTTTCCACATATACCGACTCTGACACAAAAATGGATCCGCTTTCCGCATTGGACTGCAGCCTCTGGGCAGTATTAACAATATCTCCCATCACCGTATAATCCTTGTCGAAAGTATTTCCCACACTACCTGTAACCACCAGCCCATAGTTTATGCCAATGGAAAGAGTCAAAGACAAACCTTTAGACGAAAGCCTTTCCTTTGAAAATTCCTCTATAAGATTCATCATTCTCATGGCACAGACTACAGCTCTTTTGGCATCATCGCTATGGATATACTTTGCTCCGAAAAGTACCATTACACAGTCACCGATATACTTGTCTATAGTACCCTCCAGCTCATAAACAGGCCTGGTAATATAATCAAAGCAATCATTTATGATCTCTCTTACTTCCTCAGGATCAAGCTTTTCTGAAAGAGCCGTAAACCCGGAAACATCAGCAAAAATAACAGCCACATTCCTCCTGCTTTCAGAAAGGGTGTCAAAGTTCTGAACCGAGCTTTGTGTATCAAGAGATTCCAATTTAGCACCGCAGTTAAAGCAATACTTACCCATGAGAGGATTCGGAGAATTACAGGAAAGACATGTTTTCTCAAACCTCACGCCACAAAGCTGACATACCTTGACTTCATTGCTGTGAATTTTTATACCGCAATTAAAACAAATCATTTGCTTTCCCCCGGAGAAATTTATATACTCAAATAACGAACAAACAAAAGTTTTTTTGAATTAAAGACAATAATATTGTATAATATATATATCGATTATTCTGTTTTCATTTTTAACGCTTTCGCTATGGTTAAATAAGTCAATAAGTCACATGATAAGGGGTAAATAAAATGTTGAATGCAACCGCATTTTTATTGGCAGGTTCAAATGTTTGCGAATACCAGAAGTTTATTGACTTGCTTAGAACCAATATTGTTCAAATAAACACCTATTCAGACAGTGATGCTTTATTAAGCAGTATTAACAGTTTTTCTTTAAAAAACACAAAAAACCCTTCCACCGCCGTTATATTTATCGAATACACCTTATTCCGGGATATTTCTTCCGACATTAAGGTTCTTTTGGAAAAATTAGACTGCATCCTCGTTTTATTCGGTTCCAATGATTTGGAATTAAACACAGATTTGGATATTGTATTTGAATATATAAATACAAAGCATTTCAACAGTGCTTTTTTCATAAATAAGTTAAAAAGAGAGATTGACAGCAAAAGCGAAATATCCTTCCTGCGAAATGAGGCCAAGGAATTTTATGAAATAGGCAAATCCCTTTCTTCAGAAAAGGATACAGTAAAGCTTCTAGATATGATAGTAACCAGCAGCTTGAAACTTACTTCCTCCGATGCGGCAACAATCTATCTTGTAATCGACAAGGACACCTACAACTGGACGTCCATAAAAAACAACGACTATAGATACAAAAGCTTAAAATTCGTTATTGCAAAAAACTTAAGTATGGACATAAACCTTGAAACATTCATTTCTCCCATTACAAAAGAGAGTATCTTTGGTTACACAGTTATTACAGGTGAAACCGTAAGGGTTGACGATGCCTACAATCTATCCCCTGAGCTTGATTACCGCCATAACAACAGCTTTGATCTGCACACGGGATATGTGACAAAATCCATTCTTGCCACACCGATAAAAGACCACCAAGGCAGTACCTTAGGTGTCATCCAGTTAATTAATAAGAGGAAATTCCCGGATGAAAAGATAGATTATAAAAGTGAGGATGCGTTAAGCAAAATAACCTCCTATGATTATAAAGACGAATTGATAATGAATTCCCTTGCGGGTCATGCAGCCGTTGCCCTCGAAAACAACCATCTGTACAGAGAGATGAAAAACCTTCTCGATGGCTATAAAAGGCAGAACAGCGAACTTGAGGCATTAAGCAAAAAAATTCTCATTGCCCATGAAGAGGAAAGGAAAAGAATTGCCCGTGAGATTCATGACGGCCCCGCTCAAAGCGTTGTAAACCTTTCCTTGAGGGTTGAGCTTGCCAAAAAGCTCCTTCAAAATTCCATGTACGATAAATGTGT
>DAOOJC010000389.1:0-2335 GCA_035384905.1 Acetivibrio sp.
AGAATTGCCCCGAACCCCATAGGCAGAAGCAGTGTGGGTTCCATGTCTTTGGCTATAGCCAGCCAAATCAAAACCCCTCCTATCACCCACATGAGGACCATCTCCCATCTTATCTCCAGTACATTAGAAAAAATATCAGCCATGATTATCTCTTCCCCCGATTTTTACAGGATTAAGCACCTGTTCATCTTTAGTATATATAATACTTTTTTCCTGCCGCTTGCGTCAAGTGATTAGTTGCATTAAACCGTTTGTATATATATACTTTACTGGGAAAGGAATTGTAAAAATGAATATAGAAAACATATTATCCAAAGTGGACCATACTCTTCTTAAACAGACGGCTAAGTGGGAAGATATTAAAACGATTTGTGAAGATGCGATTAAATATAATTGTGCGTCGGCCTGTATTCCTCCGTACTTTGTTAAGCAGGCAAAAGATTGTTTTAAGAATAACCTTAAAATCTGTACGGTTATAGGTTTTCCCAACGGATACAGCACCACGGCAACCAAGTGTTTTGAAACTGCACGGGCTGTAAGCGACGGAGCTGACGAAATAGATATGGTTCTCAACATAAACATGCTCAAAGACAAGCTTTACGATGAAATACTGACCGAAATTAATCAGGTTAAAAAAGCCTGTTCGGGAAAACTTCTTAAAGTTATAATCGAAACCTGTCTTCTGACCGAAGAGGAAAAGATAAAGATGTGCGAAATAATATCAAAAAGCGACGCCGACTATATAAAGACATCAACGGGCTTTTCCACAGCAGGCGCCACGAGAGAAGACATTATGCTTTTTAAGGAACATATTAAAAACGGCAAGCTCATAAAAGCCGCCGGAGGCATAAGGTCTTTAAACGATGCAAATGATTTTATCAGTCTCGGCTCTTCCCGACTGGGCACATCAAGTATAGTAAGAATTGTTAAGGATGAGGAAAATACAAGTTATTGAAATGTTAAAGAAATGTGTCAAGAATGTGAACTTTTTGCTTTTTCCCCCTTGTTTATAAACTATAAATCTGATAGTATTTATATGTGAATTTCATTATATCAAAAAAGGAGTATAATTATGAAAAAACTATTTAGTATCGTATTGGTAGTGGTGCTTTTGCTTTCTATGCTGTCCTTAGCAGGCTGCCAAGCTAAAACCTATGAGCTGGCAATGATTACCGACATAGGAGACATTGACGACAAGTCCTTTAACCAGGGAACATGGGAAGGATTGAGGGACTATGCGGTAGAGCATAAAATTACGCATAAGTATTACAAGCCCACCGAAGCTTCCACCGATGCATATATTGCGGCTATTGATCTTGCAGTATCATCCGGAGCTAAAGTTGTCGTAACACCGGGATTCCTTTTCGAAGAAGCTATATACATAGCTCAAGATAAATATCCGGAAATAATGTTTATTCTTCTTGACGGAGTACCGCATGATGCAAATTACGAGAACTTCAAAACCGGTCCCAATGTTTTCCCTGTTGTATATGCGGAAGAGCATTGCGGTTACCTTGCAGGCTATGCTGCTGTAGTAGACGGATACAGAAACTTGGGTTATCAGGGCGGAATGGCCGTTCCGGCAGTTTGCAGATATGGATTCGGATATGTACAGGGTGCTAATGATGCAGCCAGAGATTTGGGCCTTGCAAAAGGATCAATTAAAATAATGTACAACTATTCCGGAGACTTTGCCGATACACCGGCATCACAGACAAGAGCTGCAGGCTGGTATCAGGCAGGAACCGAAGTTATCTTCGCAGCAGGCGGAAAAGTAGGAAACTCCGTTATGTCGGCAGCGGAAGCAGCCAATAAAGCGGTTATAGGTGTTGACGTTGACCAATCGGCGGAATCGCCTACGGTTATCTCTTCGGCAATGAAGGGATTGGCAACAATGGTTCAGTACGGATTAAAAGGGTTCTATGCAGGAAAGTTCCCGGGCGGAGAAGCCGTAACGGTCGGTGCAGAATCCAATGCTGTAAGCCTGGCACCGTTCTCAACTTCAAAATGGAAAACATTCTCACAGGCCGATTATGACGCATTATTTGCAAAATTGGCTAACGGAACTATAGTTCCGGAAAAAGATCTCGACAGAACAAATCCCACGGAACTCAAACTCGATTATGTTAAATTAACTTTTGTAGAGTAAGAGTAAAACAATAAAGAAACAAAAACTGCCGTATAAAAGCGGCAGTTTTTTATCTTGTAATACTATATATTTCTGTTTTTTCACTTTAGCGGTTATTCCGTATTTATTATTCTTTTCAAATATTATATAATAAAGTAAGTTAAAAACACTTAAAGCCAAGGAGCAAATTTATGGATTACATCATCG
>DAOOJC010000390.1:0-2332 GCA_035384905.1 Acetivibrio sp.
AATAAGTTCGGCCCCCATAAGAACCATCTTTCTAAAAATCTCCGGAAACCTCACATCGTAGCATATTGCAACACCAATCCTGCAAAAAGCCGTATCGACTACCGTTATATCATTCCCCGGTGTCAGTACATCAGACTCTTTAAATACAATTTTATCAGGTATATCAATATCAAAAAGATGTATTTTTCTATGTCTTCCTATTATTCTTCCATTGTCATCAAAAATAAAACATGTGTTGTATATTTTATTATTATCCTTTTCAGGAATTGACCCTGCAACAACATATACGCTGTTTTCTCTTGCAGCCTTTGAAACAGCCGAAATTGTCAAACCTGTCCCGGCGGTTTCGGCATAACCGGGGAATTGGGAATTGTCATAGGGACAATTGAACATTTCAGGCAGTACCACAAGCTTTACTCCGTTTCTTGCCGACTCTTCGATCATGTCCGCTGCCTTTTTTATGTTTTTTTCTTTATCGTCCACAACCTCCATCTGGCACAAAGCAACTATAAAAGAATTACTCATGGCATGCTCCTCTTTACAATAAATTACTATATAATATTACACCCATAAGATTAATTTCGCAAGGGTGCAGAATGGAGTACGTTTTACAAATGCAAATCTTTTTTTCATAAATTATTCGCACATGGTTAGGAAAAAACATAATTATAGAACACTTTACAGGTCAATAGAATATTATGTTAATAGAATTTAACTTCGTGAAATTGCACCAATAAAAGGTTTTGCCGTCATACAATAATAAGACGGCATATTATTCTTTGTTCGGAGGGAATTAAAATGATGCAAAATCATAATTTTTACCCAAATATGGAGCAACCTGCATGCCATGCAAACATGATTCAGCCTTACCAGGCTCCTTCCACAATATACGCTGCTACTGTTCACTGCATTCCAATGAAGCTGGCACATGCATATGTTCCATTTCAATGTATAGGTTGTTTATTTCCACCCATGAGAGGACTGGATGCAGGAACGATATTTCCCGAGTTAGCCAGGCCCTATGGTGTGGATCCTGAATATACCATTGACGAATAGGAGGCAAAAACATGAATACAAATAGGGAGAGCTTGCTCAAAGAGGTCATGGCTGCGGATTTTACCCTTATTGATCTCAATCTGTACCTAAACACACACCCATATGACCAGACGACCATCATGCTGTTCAACAACTGTGCTCAAAGAGCAAGGATGTTAAGAAATGAATATGAGAGGCTGTATGGACCGTTAACAGCCTCAAATTCCACATGCAAATGTCCGTGGCAATGGATAAGCAGCCCATGGCCTTGGGAGCATCAGTCGTAAACATGATTTAAGATAATAAAAGGGAGGCAACAAAATGTGGATTTATGAAAAAAAACTCGAGTATCCGGTTAAAATCAAGACTTGCAATCCTAAAATGGCTAAATATATAATTTCACAATATGGAGGACCGGACGGAGAACTCGCTGCATCTTTAAGATATCTTAGTCAAAGATTCAGCATGCCCACAAATGAAACAAAAGCTATATTAAATGATATAGGTACCGAAGAATTGGCTCACCTTGAAATGATTGGTTCAATGGTTTACCAGTTAACCAAAGGTGTTCCGGCAGATGTCCTTGAAAGAGAAGGTCTTGGGGCATACTATACCGATCACGACCACGCCGTATACCCTGTGAATGCGGCTGGAACTCCTTTTACTGCTGCTTATATACAGTCAAAGGGTGATGTTATAGCTGATTTGCATGAGGATCTTGCAGCAGAACAAAAGGCAAGAGCTACTTATGAAAATTTGATAAGACTTGCTGATGACCCTGATGTCATAGACCCCTTAAGATTTTTAAGAGAAAGGGAAGTTGTGCATTTCCAAAGATTTGGAGAAGCCCTCAGGTTGGTTCAGGATAAGTTCGCTGATAAAAAATTCTTCATGAGCACTCCAATTCAAAGAGCGTGAAAATATGACACCATACTATAAATCAAGCAAACTACCTGTGCCCTTGAGTACTTTTTATCCGGATTGGCTGTTAGTTGTAATTGCGTCATCGTAATGAGAATAGTATCGCTAAAGGGGATGATTCTTTATATCATAATTGATTGAATCATCCCCTTACAACAATATTTTTTGCTCAATAACACTTAACCGCATTATTATTGCATAGCATCCAATTCCCATTCAGATGAATGAATCTCCGGATCATCGAAGTTTGACCTCATTATTGCTGCATAGCATCCCTACCAATTTATCATGTTTACCAATATAAAACTTTATGTAAATTAACTGATACCCTTCATGATAGTTATCGAAGATAGCTATCAAAGCAAAAAAGTTTCAA
>DAOOJC010000391.1:0-2311 GCA_035384905.1 Acetivibrio sp.
TTGCTTAATTTCGGTTTTTGTTGCCTTAACATCTACTATAAAGGTGTACTTCCCGTTAGCTATTTCATCATTACTTTTTTCCGTTATATACGGTCTGATTAAGATATCTTCGGCAGCTCTCATTATGCGTACACCTCCTCAACCTTTGATACTGCATCCCTGGTTATTATAAACTTTTCATGTTTTACTATGTCATACACATTCATTGTGTTTACAAGAAGAGTTTTAACCCCGGGAATATTTCTTGCCGACATTTGAACACTCTCATTCTTATCGGCTATAACAATAACAGCAGTTTCATTTACATTTAAATTCTTCAGAACATCCACCATCTGTCTTGTCTTTATCTTGTCAAAGTTCAGACTGTCCAATACAAGTATTTCATTCTCATTAACCTTTGATGAAAGTGCTGACTTTAATGCCAACCTTCTAAGTTTTTTAGGAAGTGTATAACTGTAGCTTCTCGGCTTTGGTCCAAGGACTATGCCACCTTTAATCCACTGTGCCGAACGAATACTTCCCTGTCTTGCCCTACCTGTACCTTTCTGTCTCCACGGCTTAATACCACCACCGCGAACTTCACTTTTTGTCTTTGTCGATTGAGTACCCTGTCTTTTATTTGCCAATTGATTCACCACAACCTGATGAATAGCATTTTCATTGACATCAACTGAAAATATATTTTCACTTAACTCAATATCTCCAACGACCTTGCCATTTATATCATAAACATCAACCTTCGGCATTCTAATTCCTCCTTTCACCCATTATTTAACGGCCTTTACCGTTTCCTTAATCATTAGTAAACCGCCTTTAGCACCCGGTACTGCTCCCTTCACAAGAACGAGATTCCGTTCGCCATCTACTCTCACAATGTCAAGATTCTGGATTGTTACCCTTTCAACACCCATATGCCCCGGCAGCTTTCTTCCTTTATAAACTTTTCCCGGATCGGCACATGCTGCCAATGCTCCAACTCTTCTATGATATTTGGAACCATGGGTTTCCTTTCCACGTCTGAATCCATGCCTTTTTATAGCACCGGCAAAGCCTTTACCTTTTGAAGTACCAGTTACATCAACATGATCACCGTTTTCGAACATTTCATTTACTTTTATTTCCTGTCCAACCTCATACTGTTCCAAATTATCAATTCTGAATTCCTTCATATACTTCTTTGGTGATATCTTTAACTTTGTGAATACTCCCTTTTGCGGCTTATTGATTCTTTTCTCCTTAACGTCACCAAAAGCTACCTTAATTGAGCTATAACCGTCCGTTTCAGGATTCTTTTTCTGGATAACGGTCATTGGTCCTGCTTCTATAACAGTTACAGGAACTAACAAACCCTCTTCATTAAAAATCTGCGTCATACCTACTTTTTTGCCTAAAATAAACTTTTTCACCTATTATCCCTCCTATGGTTATTGGTTCACATTACAGCTGCTGCTTATAATGCGAACTTGACCTTTAATACCGTTGTTCTTCATTACAGCTTTATTTCGATATCTACACCGGCAGGCAAATCCAGTCTCATCAATGCATCCACAGTCTTTGGAGTCGGAAGCAGAATATCAATAAGTCTCTTATGTGTTCTCATTTCAAACTGCTCACGGGAATCCTTATACATATGTGGTGCCCTCAGTATTGTTATTATTTCTTTTTCTGTCGGTAACGGCACAGGTCCTGACACCTGAGCTCCGGTTCTCTTGGCCGTATCAACTATCTTCTCGGCTGATTGGTCAAGAACCTGATGATCAAATGCTTTTAGCCTGATTCTGATTTTTTGTTTGTTTGCCATACATAATCCTCCTTAACATTGTTACGTACAACAAGAATCATTTCTGTACACTATGCCGGGTGTTTCCAATTTGACTATATTAAAACCCAGGATTCATAATTTGCCTATAAGGCATATATACCTGGGCTGTACTATTCCAAGTTCCTATGCATAGTTTTATGCATCGCAAAATGTACAGTGACTTGTCGCCCGGTTTCTAGAATCGGACATTCTCCATAGAAGTTACCTGCATCTAGTGCAGCAATCTCCTATTTCATCGTATGCCTCGCCACAACATTCAACATTTTACTATAAATTTTTATTTTTTGCAAGTATTTTTTTAAAGGATTTTTCTTCATTATTGCATAAGAATCATAAAGCAGTTTGAATGAATCAAATTGCAAATTGCACAATGCACAATAACTGCCCCGTCCCTAAATGACCTAAAGCAGTTTGAAACGAGTTAAATTGCACACTAATTGCCCCGTCCCCATATAAACAAAGCCCTACGGGATTACCGTGGGGCTTTGA
>DAOOJC010000392.1:0-2310 GCA_035384905.1 Acetivibrio sp.
TTGTTTTAGGAATAGCCCTTGCCAAAATTGTATATAGGGAAAGGAAAAGCATTTTCAAGTTTTCAATAAAGGACAACCCATTGAATTTTTTAGGAAGACACTCCCTTTGGGTATATTTATTTCACCAGCCTGTTATTTTGTTATTCTTGATATTAATACTGGGACAAACCTCATGAATACATCTTTACTCCTTTGATAAAAATAAGTTATATTTTATTTTAAAGGAGTTATGAAGAATGGCAAATAAGAATAAAAAGAACAATATCAAAAACGAGAGAATCGAAGATTCAACAATGTATGGTGAGTTTATTTCGTCTTTCCATCAATGGATAACGCCAGACAGACAGAGGAAAGTTGCACGTCATTTGGAAGAAGTGACAGAAGAGCTTGCCCCAGAGGACAAAAACAAAGATAAAACCGACAGGAAAAGAAGTAATTAGGCAAAAAAAGAGCAATTACTGTGCCGGATAACAGGTATTAAAATAAATGCTTGCCTATTGCCTGCTATCGGTTAAATTAATCTTGATTATGGAAAAGAAATAAATTATAATATTATTGAAGGTCAAAGATAGTCAAAGTGAACTTGCTGGGTTGATGCTGAACATTGTGTTATGGGTGATGTATTGCATCCCCATTAAAGTAAAAAGAGGGCCCTGCCTTATAAAAGGCAGGGTTACGGGATTAAAATCAACACAAAAGAAGGTGGCGGATATGGCTAAGCTCAGTGACCTTATAGAAGCATTTATAAAGCAAATGATAAATGACACTGACGGTACTATTGAAATTCAAAGAAACGAACTTGCCAATCAATTTAATTGTGTGCCTTCACAGATAAACTATGTAATTGACACAAGATTCACAACAGAACGGGGATATTACGTAGAGAGCCGAAGAGGCGGAGGCGGACATATTAAAATAAGGCGCGTAAGTATTGAGCACAAGGGTAAGAATTTTCTTATGCACATTATCAATTCGATGGGAGATAACATCTCACAACAGTCTGCATATGTGTTTATCAATAATTTTGTTGACTATGAGGTAATATCCGAGAGGGAGGGAATGATGCTTAAGGCAGCAACAAGCGATAAGGTACTGATGGCAGCACCTGTTGAAGTCAGAGGATATATAAGGGCCAGTATATTGAAAAATATGTTGGTTAGCTTATTGGTTTGAACGATTGTTGTAAAAATCCTGTTGATACCGTCAGGAGTATATGTTTTGTGAGGATTTGAAAGGAGTGGGGCGGATGCTGTGCCAGAAATGTCAGAAAAGGGTTGCGAAAGTTCAGCTTACGCAAGTCATAAACAATAATAAAAGTGTATTATTTCTTTGCGAATACTGTGCCCGGGAGGAAGAAAAATATAACATCGGTTCTCCTTTTAGTATAAACGATTTTTTCTCAGGAATAATGGGATTTCCGTACATGACTTCGGTTCCGCAGCAAACTCAGGATCTGGTATGTGATAAATGCGGGATGAGCTATAATGAGTTTAACAAGACCGGGAAGATAGGATGCTCCAATTGTTACAAGGTATATGGAGACAGGCTTGTACCGTTGCTTAAAAGGCTCCATGGCAATATTCAATACAATGGGAAGATACCTTCCAGAGCTTTTAGCAGTATAAAAGTGTCAAGGGAGATTATAAAATTGAAGGAGCAGTTGGATGCTACCATAAAAAATGAAGAGTATGAAAAAGCAGCAGCATTAAGGGATCAGATAAGGAATCTGTAGTCTAATATCGGCAAATAGATTTGGCAAAGTTTTTTTGGATCTGGGAGGTGGATTTTATGAAGGAGTGGTATATAAAAAACGGTCCCGAGTCAGATGTGGTTATGAGTACAAGGATTCGGCTTGCCCGAAATTTTAATGATTTTCCCTTTCCATCCCGAATGAATAGGGAAGATAGTGAAAAGGTATTAAATAAAGTAAAAGAAGCTGTTTTCGGAAGAAGCAGTGCAATTGGTGAAAACTTCCAATTTGAGGATATTCAAAAAATGGACCCTATACAGAGGCAGGCTTTGGTTGAAAAACATCTCATAAGTCCCGATTTGGCAGAAAGTCAGTCCAATGGCGGAGTGATAATAAGTGATGATGAAAAGATCAGTATAATGATTAACGAGGAGGACCATCTTAGAATACAATGTCTGTTTGCGGGTCTGCAGCTTAAAGAAGCCTGGGATTTGTGCAACAAGATAGACAACCTTTTAGAGGAGACCATAGATTATGCTTTCGATGAAAGATTCGGGTACCTAACCTGCTGTCCCACCAATATTGGGACAGGAATAAGGGCATCGGCAATGCTTCACCTT
>DAOOJC010000393.1:0-2305 GCA_035384905.1 Acetivibrio sp.
GGTAAATATTGAGAATGCAAGCTATGGTGCCACCAACTGTGCCGAAAGGACGGCTATTTTCAAGGCTGTGTCGGAGGGTGAACGCAAAATTGAGGCTGTGGCTATAACCAGTGACAGCGATAATCTGACTTTTCCCTGTGGCATTTGCCGGCAGGTGATTGCCGAGTTTGGGGATGAAAACACAAGGATTATTTGTGCAAATAAAAGCGGTGAATTCAAAGTTTTTAAACTTGCGGAGCTTTTGCCCAATGCTTTTGTTTTTTCCTCAGAAAATGCATTAATTAAGTGAGTTAAAATTAGAATAAAGGATATTATATAGATTAGAAATACACTGTGTAAAAAGCATGTGAAGATTTAACCGGAGGTAAGTATATGGCATTTAAATCAGGTTTCATTTCAATAGTGGGAAGGCCGAATGTGGGAAAGTCTACACTATTAAACAGGTTTACAGGCGAGAAGATAGCAATTATGTCGGATAAACCTCAGACTACAAGAAATACTATAAAGGCAATTGATACGGGTGAGGATTATCAAATGATTTTTATCGATACTCCCGGAATACATAAGCCAAAGACAAAATTGGGGGACTATATGGTTAATGTTGCCATGGATACATTAAACGAGGTTGATCTGGTATTGTTTCTGGTTGAAGCTACGGACAAAAAGCCCGGGGCTGGTGATTCATACATTGCTGAACAACTGAAGCAAATTAATACCCCTGTATTTTGCTTGATAAATAAAATCGATCTTGTGGAAAAGGAGCAGATTCTGCCTGTCATATCCGCTTATAAGGAGCTTATGGAATTCTCTCAGATTATACCTGTTTCCGCTCTTGAATATGAAAGTGCAGAGTTGGTAAAAAAGGAGATAAAAAAGGTCTTGCCCGAGGGACCGAAATATTTTCCTGAGGATATGATTACGGACCAACCTGAAAAAATAATAGCTGCTGAGATAATTAGGGAGAAGATATTGGAGCTTGTGAGCGATGAAGTACCTCACGGTGTAGGAGTTGAGGTTATTTCGTTTAAAAACAGGGAGGATAAGGACATACTGAATATTCAGGCAAATATATACTGTGAAAAGAAAACCCACAAAGGCATTCTGATTGGCAAAGAAGGCAGAATGCTTAAGAAAATCGGAAGTCTGGCAAGAGTTGAGATCGAAAGGCTTTTTGGTACAAAGGTTTTTCTGGAGTTATGGGTAAAGGTGAAGAATGACTGGCGGAACAATGATCTGATGCTTAAAACTCTGGGGTATAATAAATAGGGCATAAAAGGTTTGTATATGATAAATTTTCAAGTATACAAATATTTTTTTCGTGTAACCTAATTATTATTAAGATAAGTGTGGTTTATCAAATAATAATAAGGGGAAGGCATTTATGTTAAAAGAGTTTGCTTGGAAAATGTTCGAAAAAACAGGTGATATCTCAATGTATATGTTTTTAAAGGAAATAGAGGAAAAAACCAGAACTGTTGATGAGACTGAGATTGCCATGGATGAGGTTGCCATAAGCACTCATCATTAATACCCGGTAACATAATTAATTTCCGGGACACTTTGAGCACAAGCACAAGGAATGCATTCTAAATATTTTGTTTAGATGGAAAACCGGTTTTTTAAAATATTAGGGGAATCATATCGGATATGAGCTATTTAAAAACAACAGGAATTGTTATAAAAGAAGTAAATACCGGAGAGGCTGACAAGATAGTAACGATATTTTCCAAGACCAAAGGGAAAATATCCGGTTCAGCCCGGGGGGCAAGAAGGCCCAAAAGCCGCCTGGTTGCAGGTACTCAGCTTTTGTGCTACAGTGAATTTGTGCTTTTTAAGGGGAAGGACCTTTACTCAATTAATAGTTGTGATGTTATCGAACCCTTTTATGATATAAGAAATGACATTGAAAGACTGACCTATGCCGCACACATGACGGAACTGATAAACGATGTTATTCAGGAAAATCAGCCTGCAACCAAGGTTTTGCAGCTGTTTTTAAACTCTCTTTATCTCCTTTCCAAAACCAGCAGATCTCCCGTGCAAATAGTCAGAGTATTTGAATTACGTCTCCTTTCAATTTTGGGATATGCACCTTCGGTGTGCGGTTGTGTAGTTTGCGGAAGCAGTCAGTTTGACAGCATGTCTTTCAGCTTTCAGAAGTGCGGTTTTATTTGCAAAAGCTGTACAATGCAGGATAAAAGTGCTGCAGAGCTTTCTGAAGGTGCTGCGAAGGCATTGAATTATATTGTTTACAGCCCATTAAATAGCCTGTTCAGTTTTGAGGTTTCGGACAGTGTTTTAAATG
>DAOOJC010000394.1:0-2300 GCA_035384905.1 Acetivibrio sp.
TACAAGAACAAGGGAACCCCTTACAATTCCTCCCCCCAGCACGCGGTCCATTTCCTTCATGCCGGTAAGATAACGCTCTTCACCCTCTATGTCAATATCGTTTATGCTGACCAGTTTTACATTTATCGGAGCCATGCCCCTGCTGTTTTTATGTCCGGTTTCAACAATCTCTTCAACAAAGGTATTCCATTGATTGCACGCCGGACACTTTCCCAGCCAGCCCCGGCTCTCATAGCCACATTCCTGGCACACGAAAAATGATTTTTGTTTCGGCATCTTTTCTCCTAACCAGGGTTTATTACATCAAAAACCCCAAATGATTTTATCCTATATAGCACCTGCATCTTTAAGCCCTGCCAGAACCAATACAAACATGGCATGGGACCATGTCAGAGGAATTACCCAGCAAGGCCTGCCGCTGTCCTTGCTCACCTGCTCCGGCAAAAGGCCAAGAGCAGTACATGATTTCACTGCCCACATAAAATATTCTTTTGCCTTATCATACTCTTCAACTTCAATATAGTATAGGGCTACCCAGAGTGTTGCCAGAACCCAGGGGTTTCCTCCAACGTAGTTGTCATTCTCATACCTTTTTATTCCTCCCACAGGATGAGATGTAAGGGCTCTTTCAATGGCCTCCACTGTTTCCTTAACCCTTATGTCCTTCACATCAAAAACACCAAAGGGAATAGACACCCCAAGAAGGCTTATATCTACGGTCCAATCCTCCAATGTAACATCTCTATAATAACCCTTTTCATTGACCTTTACAATAGTTGTATGTGCAGAGTGCTCGCTTCCCCAAGGATTAAGCTTGGTCCTCACGCTCCTTATGAACCGTTTTGCCTCGTCCTTCCAAAGGTTTTTTTCTATGGCAGACTTAATGCTTTGTGCCGCCTCATTCCACTTATCTATTATCTCGGAGGGTGCATTTAAAATCTTAGCCACCTCAACCCCTGCCATAATACCACCATATACCGCAGCACTGGAGTAGGTGTGTTCTCCCACCCTTTCCTCCCAAAGGTCATAACTGGGCTTGGGCAATCCGGTATCGGAATCTATAAATCCCGTTAAAAAATCAATGCCCAACTTTATGCTTTCCCACATTTCTTTAAGAAATTCAATGTTTTTTGTAACCTCATAGTGCCTGTACATTCCCCATATAAGTGTTCCCGTCTCATCCACCTGCAATCCCCATGACGGTGCAAGGTTTCCGTCCATATGGAACCTCTGCTGCCATGACCCATCCTCATCCTGTGTCATAACAGCCCATTTATAAAACCTGTCTACCGCATCGGTAAATCCGACTGCATCCAATGCACCGGTAATAAATGCGGCATCCCTTCCCCAGCAATAGGCATAGCGGCCACACATCGTAAAGCCTTCATCAATCTCGGCAGAGGCTAAAAGCCCTCCCGTCTGTTCGTCGGACATCAGCTTGAATACCAAAAGAGACCTGTTATACAGAGCATCAATACTATCATCCCCTGTTTTAATCTGTCTGGCATTCTTTAACATATCCCTCCAGTATATAAGGGTATTTTCATATTCCTCTTTAAGGCTTAGCTGTCTGCACAGCTTCACCATCTGTTTGACCTCTTTTAATGTATGGGATGCACATATAAAAAGGTTGAAGGGCACTTTGCAGCCGGGTCCGACTTTTCCTATGTTAAAGGAAATTGCACCGTCATTCATCATTCCAATACTGTCAAAACCGCAAAGCTCCGTATATGACGCACAGTTATAAGCGTTATTGCCCAATTGAAACTGCATTACTTCCCGGTCCGATGAAACAGAAATATAGTAATTGTGTTTATAATGAATTAACGAATCAACATTGAAATCAAAAAGAGTACTTCGCAAATCAGGATTGGCGGTAACCATTGAAGAATAGTTCACAAAGCCCAGTTCTACTTCCGTGCTGCCTGTGTTTTCAATTATGTATTGTCTCACCAGTATGTCCCTGTCTTTCAATACATAATCCGTCTGCTCAACTCTAAGCCCTCGGCTTTCATTTTCACACAGGGTTTTTAAAATATTGGTATCCTCCACATAATACTGGGTATGCTTCCAATCATGCTCATTAAACCACGAAGTGCTGTTTTTTTGACCGATATAAAATATTCCTGATGCCATTTTTTCGATGTGCTGCGGGTAATCGATATGAGGCCAGAAAAGCCTTACAAGCTCGCCGCTGGCCGTCAGGCATGCAAGCATTTTGGAATTTCCGATTATTGCGTCGTTAAAATATGTTTTTGTCATAAAAATCCCCCCGTAACCTTTAATTGTTAAATTCCTGG
>DAOOJC010000395.1:0-2287 GCA_035384905.1 Acetivibrio sp.
CCGCATTTATAAGAAGAGGTTATGACCTTTCGTGCTTTTCCGAAGCGGTCGCAAAGCTAAAGGAAAGAAATATCCGTGTGGTGGTACATATGATTATAGGTTTGCCGGGCGAAAGCAGGGAGGATATTCTTGACACAGTTAGATTAGTCGCAAAGCTTGGTGTATGGGGCGTTAAATTTCATATGCTGTATATCCAAAAGGACACTGACCTTTATGAGTATTATTGTTCCAATCCTTTTAGTGTGCTTACTTTGGATGAATACGTAAATATTATTGCTGATGCTCTGGAAATCCTGCCTCCTGAAATAGTGGTACATCGGGTTACAGGGGATGGAGTAAAAAGGCTTTTAGAAGCACCCTTGTGGACATTGGACAAACTCAGGGTGTTGTCGGAAATTGACCGGGTATTAAGGGAGAGAAACAGCTATCAGGGCTGCCGGCAAAAGGTTTAGAGCAACATATAAATATTTTCTGTGAACTTGATTTTTATTAAATTTATATGAAGGGGAAGAAATACTATGATTTACCGAGCTGAACCCGGCACGCTGATGGTGTTTAATGCTGATGACGGTATTACTGCTGCTGTTTCCGGCAAGGAACTGTATAGCTTGAAAAAATACTTGGAAACCGAGGCTCAAAATGAATTTATAAATAGATTAATTGATCTTAAATTAATGCCGGAGGAAATATCGGAATGTGAAAGGCAGGAGCTTTTAAAGGAAATTGAAAAGACAGAAAATATTAGTGCTCCCGTAAGGTCCTTTGCTGTTCCTGAGTCAATACATATTGATATAACTACGTTTTGTCCGCTCAAATGTCCGCAATGCTATAAAGATTTATCACAGGATATAGAAATGCCTTTGGGAAAATTCTTTGATATAATAGAACGGGCAAAAGCTTTGAAGGTATTCCAAATAGCTTTGGGCGGTGGTGAACCTTTGACGGTTAAGGATTTGCCTGTATTCGTAAAAAAGGTTACATCATGCAAAATGTCATGTACAATAACTACAAGCGGTTATGGACTGACGGCAGAACTTCTTGATGATTTAAAAGAATCCGGTGTCAATCATATTCAGGTATCGCTGAACGGGTCTACGAGGGAAATAAATTCATACTCCCGCGATGGTTTTTCCGAAGCAGTTTCGGCCCTTAATATACTGTCAAAAAGCAGTGTGCAATTCGGTATAAACTGGGTTGCAAGAAGGGATAATGTGAAGGACTTTGAAAACATAGTTACTTATGCAAAAGAACTGAAGGCTGATAATATAAATATATTGAGGTATAAGCCGTCGGTCAGGGAGGATTATGGAAAGAATGTATTGACCGGGGATGATTTCAACCTTCTTGTGGCGGCAATTAGAAAGGTTAGGGGCATAAAAATTAAAATTGATTCTGCGTTTTCCAATATTCTGTGTCAAATATACGCAAATCGGATAAACCCCGTCAACTGTGGATGCGGTGCCGGACGTAGGTTCATGATGATAGATCCTGTGGGCAGACTTAAACCTTGCAGTCATTTGAGTATGGTTTCACAGGAGCAAGATATACTGCAATATTGGCTGAATTCACCGGACATTGCAAAGCTAAGACAAATTGAGGAATCCATTTACGGGGACTGTAAAAATTGTAGTTATTTAAAGGCTTGCCGCGGGTGCAGGGCAATTTGCGAAAGATTACATAATGACATAAATTCGGGAGAGATTAACTGCCCGGTATTCAATAATAAGGAGATGGTTTGATTGTTTACTTATTGGAAAGGATACGAGATTGACGGTTCTTCTACCGCCTATAACATTGTAGTTCCACAACGGGAGATGATATCTGAGGTTTTGAGGTATTTTATCAGCTTGAAAATTATTGACCGCAAATCGGATATTTCCCTTTCATATACCGAAAGGGAAAAGAGTGCTTCAAACAAGTATGAATGTGAGAATGGAAAATATAAACATGATGAAACAGAGAAAATCTGTGAAATTCTTGAATCACTTTCTGTTGATTCCTTTTTTATTAACGCAGATTGTATTCATCCGGATAAGCTTTTTCACCAGGTGCGTAACGAACTGTATAGTTTATCTAAAACACGGCCCGGTGCCAAGGACAGGGTATACAATTATATAAATCCCACGGTTAGTCCTTTCCGCTTTGGCCCGGACTTGGGGGTAACTTTCGAAGTTTCTCTTGAAGAGGAGCAGGCAATAGAAAACCATGAACCGGAAGGATTGGTCTTTAACAGAGATGCCCTGGTTAATAATATGAGAGGACAGCATTTTACCATTACCCTTGGGTG